>DSAR01000264.1 GCA_011046405.1 Chloroflexota bacterium
CCCGCCGGATCACAATCCGGCAGTTTACAGGCGACGTGTTGGCTTCCGTCACCACCCATGATGGCCCTTGCCCCATCGACGCGGATTGTGATCCGCACTGCACACGTAGGCTGAGCAGTTACAAAAAAACGCGTAAGCGGCCGACCAGCGGCCTTGCTGTGCAAACGGCCAACCTCAAGCTGCGCCTGTTTAGCTACATCGGTCAGTTTGTAGGCACTCGAGCGGTTCTGGGTCGGCGGCGCTGCTTAGAACGGCGGGCCAGGTTAACGACAGTGTAACCGAGTCGTAATCTTGCGCGTCGAGATTTGGATTACAATCAGTTTGCGTGTATAATTTTAACACGGTTAGGACTTACGCAGTTGAATAAAATGGGACGCAGACTTTCGCAGATAAAGACTAAAAAATCGGCGTTTGTCCGCGTTTTTCTACGTCCAAAACCCTTTCGCAATGATCAAGTGCGTAACGCCTAACGGTATTGGAAGCGTCTCTGGATGCAAGCGCTTTTGGACGAGGGCACGAGTCGGGGTGTACCATTCAACGTTAGCTGGCGGATCTGGGAGGCTGAAATTGGATATTGCAGATCAAACAAGAGAACAACTTGTCGACGAGTTGTCGAAAGCGTATGCGCGAATTGCTGAATTGGAGACGTCGGAGCAGGAGCGGATGCAAGCAGCGGAGGAGGCGCAGCGTCGGGCAGCGCAGGCTGCACTGATTTACGAGGTAGGCCAGCGTCTGAGCGGCGAGTTGGAGTTGGAGACGCTGTTTTCCGAGATCGTGACCGCGATTTGCGAAGCTTTTGATTATTATGGGGTCATGCTGATGCTGACTGATGAGGAGAAGCGAAGCCTGACCCTGCAAGCCATCGCGGGAGGCTACGTAGGCGCCTTTCCCCAGGATCTCCAGTTTGCCTTTGGGCAGGGGATGATTGGACGCGCGGCCGAGAGCGGCGAGATCCAGATCAGCAGTGACGTCACACAGAATCCTCACTTCGTACGGGCGGCGAAGGAAGAGACCCGCTCGGAACTTTCGGTTCCCATCAAAAGTGGACAGAAGGTCATCGGCGTACTCGACCTGCAGAGTGATGAATTGGATGCCTTCGACGAAATGGACGTTGTGGCGATGGAGACCCTCAGCGCCCAGATTGCCACGGCTATCGAAAATGCCCGGCTTTTTGAAGAGGCTGGCATGCGCGCGGAACGGCTGGCGATCATCAACCGCATTGCCAAGGCTGCCAGTTCGACACTCCATCCCGATGATTTGATGGCTATCGTGTACGAGGAAATCGTATCTATTTTTCACCTGGATGCATTCTTCGTCTCCCTCTACGACGAGAAAAGCAACGAGATGGACTTTCTTTTCCACGTTGACGAGGGGATACAACACCCCCGAGAAGTGCGCCCCCTGAGTGGTTTCTCTGCCCTGGTTGTCACTGAGAAAGCGCCCTTGATCATTCGTGATCTGGAAAATGAAGCGCAGTACCATTCAATGGTTTCGTTGATGGGGACGGGAAAGCCATCTGTCTCCTGGTTGGGTGCGCCGCTATTGATTGGTGAGGACGTGATCGGTGTCATCAACGTGCAGTCCTACACGCCCTATGCCTACGACGAAGAGGACGAGCAACTGCTTTTCACCATCGCCGATCAGGTCGCCGTGGCCCTGCAGAACGCCCGTCTTTTCCAGGAACGGGGCCAGTTGCTCCAGGATATGGCAGTCATCAATACGGTGGGCCAGGCGATCACCTCGGTGCTTGATTTGGAGGCGGTGTTGCACCAGATCGTGGACGTCACCAAGGCCCGATTCGATCAATACTTCGTTGGTATCACCCTGGTGGAGGGAGATCGATTGATCTTCCGGAGTGGAAGTACCGTTGGTAACTCGGAAAAGCGTTTTCAGCCCGGTCAGTTGAGTATGGATCTGCACGATGAATCTGGCCTCATCGCCGAGGCGGTGCGGACTGGAGAGCCGGTGTTGACCAATGATGTGCTCGATGATCCCCGCTATCTGCCGTTGGAGGATCTGCCAGACACCCGCAGCGAACTGAGTTTGCCGATCAAGGCCAAGGGGCGCGTCATCGGTGTATTGGACGTGCAGAGCGACCGGGCCTTCGCCTTCGATCAAGCCGATGTGAGTGTGCTCCAATCCCTGGCGAACCAGGCCGGGGTGGCTATCGAGAATGCGCGTTTGTTCCAGGAGACCAATGCCCGGGCCGCGGAGCTGGCGGTGTTGAACGAGTTAGGTCAGGCGCTCACCGCCCGTCTCAGCGTGGACGAGGTGTTGGATGAGGCGTACCGGCAGGTGGCTCGTCTGATAGACACCACGAACTTTTATATCGCACTCTACGACGCCGAAAAGGATGAGGTTTCTTTCGCCCTGGATGTGCAGGGAGAGGACATTCACAAGAATCACGGGACGCGAAAGGCGGGTCAGGGTTTGACTGAATACGTCATCTGCCATCGCACCCCGTTGTTTATGCCAGATAATTTACCCCAGCGGATGGAAGCGTTGGGGGTCAAGAGCATCGGACAGGTGGCCCTCTCCTGGTTGGGGGTGCCGCTTATGGTTGGTGACCAGGTATTGGGCGTGATGACGGTCCAGAGCTACGAGACGCCACGTCTCTACGACGAACACGACCGGGATTTGATGACGGCTATCGCCAGCCAGACGGCCATCGCCGTGCAGAACGCACAGTTGTTCGAGGAGACGGGCCGTCGGGTCAGCGAACTGCAACTGCTGCAAGATGTGAGTCTGGCTGTGGCTTCGGGCATACCCTTGGAAGAAGTCCTGCAGATTACTGCAGAAGGTCTGGCCGATGAATTTGGGAATGTGCTGGTCGCGTTTATGTTCTTGGACGATGAAACCGGGATGCTGCGTGTAGCGGCCAACGAGGGATATGCTGCCGATGTGGTCGAGGGTCTACATCTGCCGTTGGGGGAGGGTGTTGTCGGTTGGGTCGCCCAGCGGGGTGAACCGGTGCTTTTGGGGAATGTGTTAGAGGATGACCGCTACCGCGAGGTGACCTCGGATACCCGGTCGGAACTTTGCGTACCCCTCGTTGCTAATTCGAAGGTTATCGGCGCCCTCAACATCGAGAGCCCCAAACAGAATGCGTTCAACGAAGACGACCAGCGTTTGTTGAGTACACTGGCTGGCAATCTGGCCATCCTCGTAGAGCGAGCCCGGCTGTTCGAGAACCTGGAACAGATGGTCGCCGACCGTACCCGGGAATTGCAGGAGAGTCTCCAGGAGAGTGAGCGCTTGCAAAAGGAGATCATCGAAGCCCAAAAACAGGCTATCCGGGAACTTTCCACCCCGATCATTCCTATCATGGACCGCATCATCGTCATGCCCCTCGTTGGCAGCATCGATACGCTGCGCGCCCGCGATATCACGCGTTCTATGTTGGCGGGCATTGGCGATCACCGGGCCAAGGTGATCATTCTGGACATCACCGGTGTGCCGGTGGTCGATAGCGGCGTCGCCAATCATCTCAACAAGGCCATCCACGCCGCACGGCTCAAGGGTGCCCAGACGATCGTGACCGGTATCTCCGACGCGGTGGCCGAGACCATCGTCGATCTGGGCATCGACTGGGCCGGTATCGAGACGCTGTCGAACTTGCAAACTGGCTTGATCGCTGCACTCGACAGGCTTGGTATTCGGTTGAACAAGTAAAGCCCTTCACAACCCCCTGGCGCTCTGCGGTGAAGCCCCCAGGTTGCAAATTTTGTTCTCCTAAAAGATTGTGTTATAATCGTCCCGCAAACGCTATGGTGAATTTTATAATCTCTAAGGGAGGTCAATAATGGATGTGACTGCCGAACAATTCAAACGATGTGATTTGATCAAGGCGAGTGGGCGGATTGACAGCAATACAGCGCCCCAATGGGGCGAGGTGATCGAGGCGATCAATGAGGAGGGGCGTTTTAGAATTGTCGTGGATATGAGTGACGTGGATTTTATCTCCAGCGCAGGTTTGAGGGTATTGATCAATGCCCAAAAGACCTGCAAACGATGGAATCGGGGTGAGTTGGTTTTGGCGGCAGTACCCGAAAAAATCAAGACGGTATTGGATCTGGCCGGGTTTTTGCCGCTGTTTACGATCTACGACGATCCGGTCGCGGCGGTGGGGAGTTTCTAGGATAAGACTGGTCAACGCCACTTGAATCGGCGGTGACATATTTCAACCGTCTCGGCGGCTTGGGCTGTGTCCAGGATAACGTTGTCTTCTCGTGGGGTGTTCTATCGTATGGCCGGATCGAGAGTGCAAGGTTATGCCTGGCGTTTCCTGGCAAGCTCGCTGAGGCGGTTTTTGATGGATAGTTATGGGAAGCATTTTGCGTATGCGGACATTTCCCGGTCGATTCGAGAGTTTGGTTTCCATTAGTGATTTTGTGACCCAGGCCGCGGAGGATGCGGGCCTGGACAAACGGGCCATTCACGCCGTGCAGTTGGCGGTGGATGAGGCCTGCAGCAACATCATCCAACACGCCTATGGTGGAGAGGGGCGGGGTGATATTGAGTGTACCTGCCGGATTGATGGCGCTGGCTTGACGGTGATTTTGCGTGACGAAGGTTGTCGCTTTGACCCCGCTGCTGTGCCAGAACCTGATGCGTCTCCCACTTTGGATACGTGTTCTGGCGGCGGTCTGGGGTTATTTTTTATGCGCCAATTGATGGATGAGGTGCATTTCGAATTCGACCAAGGTGATGGCAATGTGTTGACGATGAGCAAGTACAGGGAGGGATCGTTCGCGGATGCTTGATTGTTTGTCTCGCCGAGAAATTCTGCTTTTGGGTGAGCGCTTATTGGCTCAACCATCTATCTTGGTGCAGAAGACGCTCATTCAACAAAGCGCCGTTCGATTGGTGGGCGGGGAGGCCGATCTATGGCTGGAACCGGATTTCTATCGCCTGCCAGGGTCCTCTGTGCTGGCAGGTGATGAGCTCGTTCGTTCGTCCAATCCTCCCTCTGATCTGATGCGTCAAGCCCTGGATGCCACACAGACGGTGCTTGCGTCTGATGGAAGGGCAGCGGTTGCGGTTCCTTTGGTGGCCCAGGAACGTGTCCTGGGGGTTTTGTCGCTGGAGCGCCCCGATAACAGCGCGCCCTTCGACGAAGATGAGATTGCTTGCCTGGATGACCTGGCCCTTCAATCTGCTATCGCTCTCCAGTCTGCGCGACAGGTGGTCATTGCCCGTTGGCGTCTGGAACAGCTTTCACTGGTGCGTCAGGTCAGCGCGCAGGTCGCCAACGTCCTGGATCTGGACGAACTGGCTCAACAGGTCACCCAGTTGGTCCAGGATACGTTTAAATACTACTTCGTCGCGCTTTTCACCTTGGAATCCCGGAAGAACGTTCTGCGTTATCGCGCCAGCGCCGGGCCAGAATGCCCTCAGTACGAATGTGGCGACGATTTGCCCTTTCTTTACATTCAGGTGGATGAGGGATTGGTTGGTCAGGTCGCCCAGACCGGCGAGGAGATTCTGGCGGACGACGTCAGTCACGAGCCGCATTATCGTTACGTCAACGTATTGCCCGAAACGCGTTCCGAGGTTGTGCTCCCCCTCAAGATCGAAAACCGTCTCTTAGGTGTGCTCGACGTGCAGAGCGAGCAGGTGGAAGCGTTCCACGAGATGGATCTGCTCGTGCTGCGGGCCTTGGCTGACAACGTCGCCATCGCCGTGGAAGGCGCCCGACTCTACAGCGACCTGCGCCGCCGGGCTGACCAGCTTTCGGCGGTCGCCGAGGTGGGCCAGGCTGTGGCGTCGATCCTGGACATCGAGACTCTGTTCGAGCGCGTCGTCTCTCTGATTCACCAGCAGTTCGGTTATCCGTTTGTCTATTTGTTGACCGTGGATCAGGTGCGGGGAAAAATCCTTTACCGGGCGGGCAATGTCCCCCAGGGGCAGGCTCTGGAAGGCGAGGGGCCCGCGTGCTCGTTGGAGGCCGAGGATCTGGTGGCTCGGGCCGTCCGCAAGGGCAAGACGTTGCTCGTCAATGACCTGACTGCGGATGTCCCTTCAGACGGTGTCGGTCCTTGTGATCTGGATGATCCGGGTCTCCATTATCCCTCCCGTTTCTCGGCCTCGGAGGCTCGCGCTGAGGTCGCTATCCCCCTGATCTTTGGCGACGAGGTATTGGGCGTGCTCGATGTACAGAGCGATCAGCCCGATGCATTCGACGATGACGATCTCTTTCTTTTCGAAGCGTTGGCCGATAGCGTGGCGATAGCCATGCGCAATGCAAACCTGTATCGCTCCGAGCGATGGCGACGTCAGGTCGCCGATGGCTTGCGCGAGGTGGCGGGCTTGCTCTCGGCCGAGGTGGATTTGGATCACGAATTGGATGCTATCCTGGGCGAACTGTACCGGATGTTGCCCTGTGACGTCGCAGCGGTCTGGCTCCTGCGCGATGACGTCCTGTGCCTTTCAGCGGCCCATGGCTACACGGTCGAGGCCTATTTTGGCCATCTCGCCTCCGACGACGCGTCCTGGTTAGGACAGGCGCTGCACTCAGACCAGCCGCTTGTGTATGCCCACCAATCCGGTCCAGATCCGTTGGGAGACGCCCTGGGATTTTCGGGCGATTATTCGGCCATCGCTGCGCCATTGCGCGTGGGGGAGCGGATCCTGGGACTTTTGACCCTGGCCCACCACGAGCCGGGGCGCTATGGGTCTGAATCTCGGATGCTGGCGGCGGCTTTTGCCAGCTATGCCGCTGTGGCGATCGAGAACACCCGGCTCTACCAGGAAACCCAGGAACTGGCCCAGATCTCCACGACGATGCTCCAGGTCGCTCAGGCCACCCAGTCGCTCACAAATCTCGATCAGGTGCTGGAGACGGTGTCTCGCCTGGCGCCAAGGCTCGTTAGCGTGGAGCGTTGTGCGATCCTCATGTGGAATGATTTCCACTCAGCCTTCGCGCCGGCGGCTGCCTATGGCCTGACGCCGGCTCAACAGAAAATCTTCGATCACTGGGTGATCCATCAGGGTGACGAACCCACCTTCGACGACTTGCTTTTGAATAAAGCGCCTGTTTTCGTCTATGACGTGGCGACTGATTCCCGGCTATCCGATCTGGTTGCCTGGGACCTAGGCTTTGAGTCGTTGTTATTGCTGCCCCTTTTAACCCAGGATGAGGTGCTGGGGGTGATGTTGGTCGATTACCAGAGCGATTGGTCCGATTTTGAGGTCGCAAGTGTGCACCGTAACGAACAGTTGATGACTATGCAGGGTATCGCGCTTCAGACGGCGACGATGGTGGACAATATCCGCTTGCGAGAGGCGCAACAGGAGGAGGCCTACGTATCAGCTGCGCTGCTCCAAGTGGCTCAGGCGGTGGCCAACCTGAACGACCTGGATGATATTCTGAGCACCATCGTGCGCCTCACGCCGATCCTGGTGGGGGGTGAGCGGTGCGCGATCTATCTCTGGGACGGCGAGCAGGAGATTTTCAAACCGGCCCAGTCTTACGGCCTGCCGCGTGAAGAAAGCATCTCGTTTATGACGCGTCGTTATGAACCGGGGGACTCTTATCTGCTTGACGCCGTGCGCGAACAGATGGGTGGTATTGTGCGTTCCAACGATTCGAGGAACGAGGGTGAAAGCCAGTCCCCGTTGGCTATCGACGCCTCAGTCGAGAATCCCCTGTCCCTGTTGGCGCTTCCTCTCACCGTCAAAGGAGACATGCTTGGAGTGATGGTCCTGGAAGAGAACACCGACGATGTGCGTCTGAGTCACAAGACCCGCATGAAACGCCTGGAGATCATCAAAGGCATCGCTCATCAGACCGCCATGGCGATCCAGAGCGATTTGCTCCACCAGGAGATGGCCGAACGGGAGCGATTAGAACGAGAGTTGCAGCTAGCCCACGACATCCAGCAGACGTTCATGCCCGATAAGTGGTGCGATTGCCCGGGTTGGGATCTGGCTTTCACGTGGCGCGCGGCCCGTCAAGTGGCTGGCGATTTTTACGATTTTTTCCTGTTGCCCGACCAGCGGCTGGGGTTGATTATCGCCGACGTAGCCGACAAGGGCATGCCAGCCGCGCTCTTCATGGCCTTGACGCGCACCCTCGTCCGGGCCGCTGCATTGGAAGAGACCTCTCCGGCGGCCGTGATGGGACGGGTCAACGATCTCTTGGTTCCCGATGCCCGATCAGGCATGTTCGTGACCGCGATCTACGGCACGTTGGCGCTGGAAACTGGCGTGTTGACCTATGCCAACGCCGGGCACAATCTGCCGCTGTTGTGGCGCGCCCGCTCTGAAGAGGAAGAGATCGAACAACTCAAAAAGGGAGGGATGGCGTTGGGCGTGATGGATGGCGTGCGGGTGAAGGAGCATACGGTGTCGCTCGACGCTGGCGATTGTCTGCTTTTTTATACCGATGGCATTACGGAGGCTTTCTCGCCGGATGGCGAGATGTACGGGGAGGAGCGCCTGCACGAGACCCTGCGCTCGGCCTGCAAGGACTCGGCCCAGAGTCTGTTGGAGGTCATTGATCGTTCGACCGAGGATTTTATTGGAGATGGGGCGCCTTCGGATGATCGGACGCTGATGGTGTTGTGTCGCGAGGGTGCTTCTTGACGGTCAGACGTTCTGATTAGCGGACAAGCCCGGTTTCGATAAAAATCTCTATTCGCTCCCGCTCTTCCTCGTCGACGATGTTCATCACCTTACCCTCTACCCCGGCCTGCGCAGCAGCGGTGATTTCCTCTAACTTGATCTCCTCGTGGGCCAGGCGAGCGCCCATATGGGTTCCCACTTCAATCAAGTTCAACGGCATACGAAAATTCACCTTCTCCCGCTCTGTCTCCAGGTCGGTGATCCGAATGTGGATTTGATAGGACTTTTTGACCGGCCGCTCATCTCGTGGATAGATCTCTTCTTCGACGCGAGGCGGCGGGCTCAAGGCCTCGAACAGTTGGGCGCCTTCCTCGGCCGTGATTTGCCCTTGCTGGATCATTCTGAGGATTTCCAGGTGTTTTTGTGACGTTGTCATATTTGATAGCCGCCGATAGAGATTGCGATTGATTAGCGATGCCCCTGGCGCGATTCGAACGCGCGACCTTGAACTTAGGAGGTTCCTGCTCTATCCAATCTGAGCTACAGGGGCGTGTGCGACGACGTGGATTATAACACGCCCTGCACGACACGGCAAGATGTAGGTGCAAGTTGCAGGTGTCGCGTATCGCTGATTCGCTGACTCGCTGACTCGCTGACTCGCTGACTCGCTCATTTGCTACGTACCGTCAGCGGCAGGTAGACGTTGTAGAACTCGAAGAACTCGTACGCGCCCATGTCGTAGCCCTCGCCGTGGGGGCGGGAGACGCCCGCGATATCCTCGTCCGGCGCGCGGCCCCAGGCCCCTTCGGCGGCGCCGCTGTCGACGCTGGGGGAGTCCTCGTGCAGCCGGTAGTTGCCGTGTTGGGGATTGCGGAAGCGCGGGTCGGCGTTGATGTTCCCCTCGCCGGGCCAGACGGCGGTACCCGTCTCCGTCATCCAGTTGACGTTGGAGTAGGTGACGGTGAGCGTGGAGAGCGCGTCCAGGTTCAGATCAACACCGTTGCCCCAGGCGATGGTGTTGACCACCGTGGCGCTGCCGCCGCCTTCTCCCTCGTGCCCCTCGTACAGATTGATCCCAAAGCGGCAGTTGGAGATCGTTTGGTTGACGATGCGCGAGACCGCCCCATCCTTGACGGCGATGCCGGCGCCGCTGAAAGGATCCTCGTCCTTGCCCATGCAGTTGTAGATCAGGTTGTTGACCAGCGTCGTCGAGGAGGGATGCCCGATCGAGATGCCCTTGTCGCCGCAATTATACAGCCGGTTGCGTTCGATAATGGCCGAGGAGTGGTTGAGGTCGATGCAATCGTCGGAGACGTCGTGGATGTGATTGTCCAACAGGATCGCCGGGGTCGTGACGTCCATGTGGCTGACCTCGATGCCCTCGAATTCGTGAGCGCCGTGCCGGACGTCGTAAATGTGGTTGCCTTGGATGAAGGCATACCCGCCGGTGACGTGCACCGCGTCCCGTTGGATGTCGTAGATTTCGTTGCGCAGGAGGTAAATGGTGGGATCGTAGCCGCCCCAGGGATAGGACTTGACGCCTACGCTGAAATCGGTATGGCGGATCACGCTGTCGGCGATGGTCACCCGCGCACCATAGGCGGAGATCCCGTGTGAGCGTGGGTTGACAATTACCTCGCGGGTATACTCGATCACGGCGTGTCGGATGCGATTATCCGCCCTTGTGCGATCCAGGAGGATGCCGCCCCAGTATCCACTCCCGTGGCGGGTGAAGACGATGGGCGCGGAGCGGGTTCCTTCCGCCAGCAATCGCCCGCCTTCGTTGACGCGGATGTAACGCTCGGCGTGGAACTGGAGCGTCACGCCCGGCTCGATGGTCAGCGTGACGCCGTCCGGGACGATGACGCTTTCGACGATCTCGTAAGGCCGCCGGCTGCTCATTAGCGTGAGGTCCGCCGCCAGCGTCCCGCCGTCGAAATAATCCCGGTAGACGGTGATCGCGTAGCTGTGCAGGCCGTCGCTGATGACGAAATCGTTGTCGCGGGCGGGCAGATTCGCGGTGTAGCGCCAGGTCGTCGGCGTGGGATAGGCTACACCTGAGGGATTGCCGTTGACTTGGACGTCCCGCAGCGGAGAGCATTCCCCCTCCAGCGTGACGCTCGTCTGGCTCGTGACGAAATCGGCACCGCCGTGGGTCTGGATGGTGAGGATGGTGTTCGGCACTTCACTGTACAGCTTGTGGATGCGATCTCTGACGTAATTGCGAAGATGGCTCTTTTGCTCCTCGGTGACGACGTCGGGCAGCGCGTCGATGAGGGGCAGCATCGTCGCCGCCGAGAACTCGTTCTCCGCGATGCTGATGATGTCCCGGTAATACCAGCGGGTGTATACCGGTTCGTTCAGGATGCGTTTGACGGCCTCAGTGGCGTACCAGTTCGGTTCCCAGATGCCGTGACCGGCGTAGAAGAAGGTGGCGTCGTGATCCCACGAGATGAGGACGAAACGTTCATCTATGGGGTGCTTGTAGAGGAAATAGTCGTCGCCGACGCCGATCCACAGGGCGCCCTCGCGGTTATCGAGCACCGCCTGGGCGGCGAACCACTTCAACCACTGGCGCATGTCGGCGACCTGTTCCGCCTCGGCGCGGAACGTCTCGTCGGTGCTCTCGCTCAGGGCATAGGTCAGGCTGATGACGTCGGTGTAGTCCTCGTCGGTGTAGTTGTTCTTCTTGACGTAGTTGGGGCGGTAACTGTCGGGGTCGTCGCCGCGATAGGCGAGGTCTGCCCCGTTGTCCCCCCGGTACAAGTTGCCGTGATTTTGGCCATCGGGCAGATGCGCTTTCAGGAAATCGTTGTCCACCTGCTCGACGCTCAGGTAGTTCCCCTCGAAATGATCGTTGATGTACAGCGTGACGAACTCGGTGTCGGATGAGAGGTGACCCAGGCGTTGGAACAGATCGTAGGTCAATGCCTGGCGTCCCATCTCGTTGGCGATCAGGTTGTAGCGCTCTCGATTCTGGAACTCCTGCGCGTCGCGGAATTTGATCCGGTAGGGGCGGGGCCAGAAGTCCCGCGAGCTCTCTCCCCGGTAGCGCACACCGACGTTGTAGAAGACCTCCGACTCGTAGACGAAGGTCGCGTCCAGCATCTCGTTGGAGTGGAGGTCGCGGGCGGTGAGCTCACCCCGGTTCTCATCCGTCATCAGCAGGCGGTAGAGGGGCAGGGCGGCGCCGGGAGGCGCGTCCTCGGTCAGGTAGAGGTAGCTGACGGTCACCGGCAGGCCGGTCTCGCCGGAGACGCCGCCGGGCGCGCCGTCCGGCTGGATGTGTTCCAGGCCCTCGCTGTCGATGGCGGAGACGTAGAACTCGACGTATTGCCCGTCCGGCTGGGGCGGGATGTCGGCGCTGTAATAGTTGTCCCCTTGCTCGACCATCACGATATTCGTGTAGTCATTGGCCTGCTGTGGGCGATAGTGGAGCGTCGCGGTGAAAAGCCCATACGGGGCATGGCCGCTATCGCTGACGTGGGCCGAGACCGTCGTCGATTGGGTCGACGTGGGGAAGACGGGCGCGTGGGAGATGTTGGTGATGCAGGGGGCGATGTTGCCGGTCACGTAACGGCTGTTTCGCACGCCGGGGGTGCCCCGCCCGGTGCTGGCGCTCCACGAGCAGGGGCTATTGTTGTCGAAATCGGGGTTCATCAATTCCAGGGATGGGCCGTCCCCGTCCGGCTCCTCGGGCCAGGGCTCGTGGTCGTCGTAGGTCACGTCGTCTACCACGCGACCCAGATCATCCGACAGGGCCACGCGCTCGCCGCTGTTCGATAGACGTTTGCCGGCGAAGGGGCCCCATACGCCGCTGATCCCGTAGAGCGCCTCGATCTTGACCGGGTCGTGGCCCACCACGGCGTACCCGCCGGGCGCGATCGTGGCAGTGGCAGGGAAGGTATAATCGAAACCATCGCTGAAATACCACCCCCCCAGGCTGACCGTCACGCTCCCGTTGTTGTACAGCTCCACGTATTCCTCACCGTGATCGTTGTGGAGCGGGTGGTATTGGATCTCGTTGATCACGATCGGTGGCGGGTCCTGGGCATACACGACGCCACTCACCAGCAGGATCGCCAGCAGGCCGGCCGACAGACTCACCAGGCCCTTCAATTCATCACGTTTTCCTTTTTTCCTCATCATCCCCTCCACCAACTCCCAACCTCCCAATACACCAATCTACCAACCTACCGATCTACCAACCTAGCAACCTAGCAATCTACCGATCTACCAACATACCGGTTTACTGATATACCAGTCTACCGATATACCACCTCACCACCCCGGCGTCGGCGGATTGAGCGCGCGCCACTCATCCGCGCCATCCGGGTAACGGCCGTAGGAAATATCCCGCACTTGTGGGCCGAACACGATCCAATCCAATGGGACCAACACCGAGGGCTGATTGGCTGACGGGACGAAAAGGCCGATATCCTCCCCGTCCCGGCTGAGCTTGAAGTTGGCGTGCAGAAGGCCCTGGTCCAGATCCCGGTCGCACCAGATCAGCAGGTGGGATCCGGGGCCGAGCGTCGTTCCGGGCGGGATCTGCCATTTCGTGGGATTGCCGAGATTGTCGGTCAGATACATCCCGCCGAGCGAGACGGTGACCGTGCCCGCGTTGTACAGTTCCAGCCAATCGTCATATTCCCCCGCTTCGTCCGCGATGACCGTGCTGTTGGCGGCCAAAAACTCGTTGATCAGCACGGCCGGCGGTGCGTCACCCACCACGTAACGCTCGGTGAAGGTCGGCGGTATGCTCGATCCGGCGTCCGTGATTTTCGGGTAGATGGCCTGCTGCCCGATACTGTCGACGGCCGAGATGTAGTAGTCGAGCACCGTCCCGACGCTCGACGGCAGAATCGCGCCCTCCCAGATCGCGCCGCCAGAGATGGCCTGCGTCTGCGTCATCGGCGTGGCCCGGAACCCGGCGCCGTCCCCCACGTCGACCCACAGCGTGGCGGAGGCGCTGGGCGTCCCGGCGGTGATGACCGCGCTGACGACGACTGCTTGCGCCTCGTCGGGCCAGCGAGGCGCGCGGGTCACCTTCGAGAATCGAGGCGGGCGCAAACGGTTCGGCCCGCCCGGCGTGGGATCGTCCATCCTGTACCAGGCGGCCTCCCCATCGCCGAAGCGGCCCCACGAGACGTCCGGCACCTGCGGGTCGAAATAAGCAGCGTCAATGGGGGCGTAGGCGTTAGCCTGGCTGTCGAACAGGCCGACGTATTCCCCGGCCCCCGATAGCCGGAAGTTGAGATGGCGACCTACGCCGTCTCCATCGGCCCAGAGGAGGAGATAGCCGCCAGCGGGCGCGACGACGCCGCTGGGTAACTCGTAATGGGCGGATGGATTGACCTGGTGATTGCTGTTGTGATTATCGGCCAGACGCATGCCGCCCATGTCGATGTCGACCGGGCCGGCGTTGTAGATCTCGATCCAATCGCCCGTCCTCCCGTGTTCGTCCTCTATCGTGCTGCGGTTGAGGGCCATCAGCTCGTTGATGTAGAGTGGCGGGCGCTGCCAACCGACGACGACGCGATAATCCCCCTGGGGCCATCCAGGGCGATCCACGGTGGTCAGGCCGGCGGCGTTGCTCGCCTCGATCCAGTATTCCACCCAGACGCCGTCTGCCTGGGCGGGCAAGCGGGCGCGCCAGGTCGTGTCGCCGGGAGCGGCGCGCGTCATCGGCGTGCTGTCGGGCGCCGGTTCCGCGCCCGGCGTGAAGGTCCGGTAGTGCAGCACGGCGGTGATGGCGTTGGAGTGTCCGGGGAGCGTCTCGTGGGTGATGCGCGTCGTGACGGTGAAGGGCGCGCCAGCGGTGGGCCAGGCGGGCGTGTGGTGGGTATCACTGATGAGGGGCGGGCGGCCCAGGTTGAGCCAACCGGGCGTGGGCGCGTCGAGCGGGCCCCATGTGCCGCTCCCATCGGGCCAGCGCCCGTAGGCGACGCCGGGCGGCTGGGCGGTGTAGGTCAGAACGTCGATGGGGGCGGCGCCGAAGACGTCTTTGTCGAAGAGGCCGATCCGCCCCGGCGAGAACGACCCGCCGCCCTCGCTGCTCAGGGGGATGTCGGCCTGCAATCCATCCCCCTCTTGCTTACCTACCTGGATCAACAGCACGCCCCCCGGCGGGATGAGCGCGCCCTCCGGTGGGATGCGCCACTGGCGGGGCTCGGTGATGACGGTGCGCAGATACATACCGCCTGCGTCCCAGGCCAGGGTAGGGCTTCCGTTGTGGATCTCGATCCATCCACTGGTGCTCTCCGTCCCACTGATCATCAGCTCGTTGATGCTCAGGGGTACCGCCTGGTTGGGGCAGAAGTCGCCCGTCGCGATCTCGTCCGCCAGGAATTGGATGCGGTTGGCGACGTAGGTCTTCAACTCGTCCGGCCCGTCGGAGAACTGGAAGCCTTCTGGTTGCCAGCGCCTGACGTCCGCCATAGCCCAGGGGCGGATGGTCTCGTAGGCGGCGTCGATGCGGGGGAACATCTCCTCCGGGCTGAATTCGTCCGCCATGATCTCGGTCAGGCGGCGGCAGTGGTAGAAGCGGAAATCCGGGACCCGCATCATCCGGTCGATGAGCACGTGCCATTTGCCGTCGTTCTTCTTGCTCTGCTGCGTCCCGCTGTCGATGGGGTTGTCCCAACTGATCTCCTCGTCCAGCAGGTGACCGTAGCCCCCGGCGCCCGGATTGGCGTTGTGGCCCAGCGCCAGGTCCACGTCCCAGGGCAGGATGATCCACCGCTCGCGGCTGAGGTCGTGGTAGAGATAGTAGTTCTTCTCCATCATCTCGAAATTGCCGATGATGATGTTGACCGCATACCAATCCAGCCACTGCTTGACGTCCAGCGTCTGGGCGATGGTCTCTGGGAAGGCGGCGTCGGACGTGTGGTTGAGCGTCTCGATGAAATCGACGATGTCGGTCTTGTCGCCGTCCCGGTTCGTTCTTTTGGGATAGTAGTAGTTGTACCACCACGCTTTCTGCTCTGGATCGGTGATGTAATCCAGGGCCTCCATGTTGCCATAGTAGGGTTTGTACAGATTGCCGTGCATCTCGATCCCCTGGCGGTAGAGAAATAACTCGTCGATCTGCTCGGCTTGTGACATCAGGCCGTAATAGACGTCGTTGATGTAGAGCGGGCCATATCCGCCCCGGGGCGCATACACGCCAGCGCGGGTGAATAGATCGTAACCCAGGTAGCTGCGCAACA
Source organism: Chloroflexota bacterium (assembly GCA_011046405.1). Classification (GTDB taxonomy): domain Bacteria; phylum Chloroflexota; class Anaerolineae; order B4-G1; family B4-G1; genus DSAR01. The sequence goes on from DSAR01000264.1 coordinate 15,777, forward strand.
GGGTCTGGTCGCCGTAATCGGCGTTGAGATTGAGTTCCTCCTGATCCTGGAACAGGTCGGAACCGGGGAAGAAGATTTTCCAGCATTTCTTCGGCATGAGGCGCGAGGTATCCCCCCGGTAGCGCACGTCCACGTTCCAGCCCCGTTCGTAGACGAAGGTGGCGGGGATCGTGTTGTCATCGTAAGGCGATTTCTCGTCCAGCCAGGCCAGATCGGCCGGGTCGGCGTAGAGG
>DSAR01000107.1 GCA_011046405.1 Chloroflexota bacterium
CCAGCAGCAAGTAGGGAAGTAATTCCTCTTGCCGGTCCGGGCGTACGAGCTTTCGGGCCAGCGTGCCTTCCGCGAAACGCCACTGCACCTGCGCCGGGTCGAGCGCCTCCAGCACGTCCGCCAGCGCCGCCGGCGCGGCGAGATGGGCGCGGAAATCGCCGTAGCGCCCCCTGGCCCCGGCGCTGTGGTGGCGGGCGATGACGGTCAACGACGCCCGCACCAGGGCCTCCTCGCCGGTACACGCCCATAGCAAATCCTCCGCCGCCTGCGCGCTTTCGGCGGCGTGATTGGGCCTCGCGCGGCCCAGCTTTCGGTTGAGCGTCTCTTCAACCGGATCCTGGCTGTCGTAATCGGTGTGAGCCGCCACGTAATCCTCCGGAAGCGCGAGATCCGCTCCACGCAGCTCGCCGACCTCCGCTTGCCAGCGATGGGCCCACGCCTGCCAGCGCTCGTCCAACTTACCCAGGTCGTGCAGGGCGATGAGCAGCCGCGCCAGCCGATCCAGCGTTCCATCCGGCCATCCATACCGGTCCTCCAAGCGGCGGGCGGCGTAGGCCATTTCTTCTCCCAGGGCCAGGCGCTGTCGCCCCGCTCCGCGATCGTAGAAAGACAATTCGTAGACGCGCAGCATCCGCGTCACGTGCTCCTGGAAGGTCTCGCGTTGGTAAGGCGCAAAATGCCTGCGCTTTCCCTTCCGCTCCCGGAGAGGCGATTGCCAGCCCGGGTCCCCCGCCACGCCCAGTTGAAAGCCAGTCTCGGCGCTGTAGCGGGCCAGCCGGGGGTTGACGGCCACGAAGAGCGCGCCCTTGAGATCCTCCTTGCACGCGATGTCCCACCACTCCCAGACGGTCGGCGCGCGCGAGGATTCCTCTTCCTGTACACCCTCGGCCGTCATCAGCGCCCAATCCTCGTCCAGTTCGTAGGCCAGTTCTTCCAGCGCCTCGTAGGCGCCGAAGAGCGTGCCCCTGTAGATGCCGAAACCATCGTAGGCCCACGGATTCTCGATGCTGTCGGGATCGGGATGGACGATGACGGTGCGGCTGTCCACGTCGCGGATCAACTCGCGAGCCGCGCCGCGCTCCTGGGCCGCGATAGTGTCGGCGATGCGCTCGACCAGGTAGTGGCGATTCGCCTGCAGCCGGTCCAGCATCCGTCGGTCGGCCTCGCCGTGCGCAGTGTTCACCACCGTCAGCTCCGCGCCGAAGTCGAAGCTCTCGCCCGATCGCTTCGCCAGCGCCTCGCGGGTCTTTTCGCAGATTGCCTTCTGCTCCCCAAGGTAAGGAGCGTAGTTGGGGTTGCCGTGCCTGTTTGGCGGCAGCCGATAGACGTAGACGTCGCCCTCTTCGCCCCGGTAGCGGGCGCACCGTCCGGCCCGCTGGATTACGCTGGCAGCCGGGGCCAGCTCGGTGTGCAGCGCCTGGCTGGTGATGTCGAGCCCCACTTCCACGACCTGGGTGGCGACCAGGATGGCGCTCTCGACAGTGTAGTCGCTTTTCTCCTTGCCAAACTCCCGCCGCAGCCAGTCCTCGCTGGCCGCTCGATCGCCCGGCAGGAAACGGCTGTGGAGCAGGCGAACCTCGATACCGGGACCAACCTGCTCTCGCAGGTCCTCGAACAGCGCCTGCGCCCGATTCACGGTGTTGCAGATAGCGATGGAGCGTCGGGGGATAGACGGCATCCCTTGGTGATTTTCCAATACCGCTGAAGCAGTCAGTTCCTGTTCCACGGTATGCACGCGGCGGATCTTGTGCTGCGAGGGGATGGCGGCCGCTTCCTCCGCCGACAGCACGATCGCTTCGGCGTCCAACTGCCTCGCTAATGCCCGCACCATCTCCTCGGAGAGCGTGGCCGTCATCACCAGGAAAGGCGCCACGCCGCGCAGCATGCGCAGCAGATGGAGCACGGTGGGCAGCATCGTCCCCGGATCGAAGAGGTGCAGTTCGTCGAAGACGAGATAGGCGCTCAGCACCGCCCCGGCGTTCAGGTTGCCCTGACCGGTGCTGAGGGCGTAGGGGATGTTGAGGAAATTGCTCAGGGTCTGATCGACGGTGGTGAAGATCAGGTTGCCCTCCATCTTGCGGTCGTCGGGCCGCGCGCCGGTCTGGATGGTGACCGCCATCGAGCGCGTGAAGCCGAAGTTCGCCACGTCCCGGCTGTACGCTTCCTCGAATTGATCGGCCAGCACCCGCAGCGGCACCGAGTAGATACACTTACGCGGAAAATCCGCCCCGTGTTCCCACGCTCGTAAGAACGGATAGAGCGCCGCCGCCGTCTTCCCCGCCCCGGTAGGCGCTTGCAACACCACCGATTTTCCGGCAGAAAGCAGGTCGTAGACACGCTTTTGATAGGGATATAGCTTCATTCGATCATCCTCCAAAAAAGTCACTGAAGAACTGATGCTCGTCCGTCGTCGACGTCTCCTGCTCGCCCCGGTGAAGCGCCCAACCATATGCTTTGGCCAGCCGCCGCGCCTCGCCCGCCATCTGTTGACGTAGTTCCTCCGGTTCCAGGATGGTTGCGTCGGCGCCCCACCCCCGAATCCAGTTTAGCATCTCCTGCGGTTCGGCCACCTTGGCACGCCAGACGAGGCTCCCATCCGGTTGTTCCTCGATCTCCTCCGATTGGTGCCACCGGGTCTCTCTCACGCGGTGGGCCACACGGGGATGGAAGCGCAATGCCACCTCCACCGGTTCCGCCTCGGTGTACCAGATGCCCCAGGCATTGGCCAGCAAGTCGTGCGGGTCGAAATCGCCCGGGATGGTGTAGGTCTCGTCCAGGATACGAATGGCCTTGATGCGTTCGATCTTGAAGGTACGGAGTGCTCCAGGAGGATCCCGCCAGCCGATGACGTGGGCCGTCTGTCCCACCGCGTAGGGCTCGATGAAGTAGGGGGCAAAGATATACTCGAACACTTGCTGGTCGGGCATCTGGTGCTTGAGATGCACCTTGCGTCCCAATGACCAGGCGCGCGTCAGGGTCTCCAACACCTCCTGGTAGACCGGGTCGTGACGGCGGGCGGCGTCGTCCATCACGTCGGCCGAGATCGACAGGTGCTGGGAGATCAACGGCGCAAGTTGCTCCAGGGCCAGTCCCAGTTTGCGCAGCGCGGCTGCGGCGTGGGGGTTATGCTTGTCGGTCCGCGTCGCCATCAGTCGCGCGGCCAGGTGGAGCGCCATCGCCTCGTGCATCGTGAGATGCACCTGGGCCAGGTAATGATCCCGGTCGATGAGCAATTTCCCATCCGCCGTCTCGTAGACACAGAAGCGATCCAGGTCAGGTAGATAACGGTGAATCGTGGAGCGATTGACCTGGAGGCGGCGGGCGATTTCCGCCTGGGTCAGCCCTTCAGGATGAGCGAGTAAGAGGGCCTCAATCTGTAACAGGCGTTCGGCTTTGTTCGTCGCGCGTTTCATAGCACATCTCCTTCCTGAACTGCGTTGCAATTATTTCTATTATAGCACATCTATGCCCCGAATTAGGCAACAGAATCGACGAAATCGAAAAACTCGTTCGCTTCTGCCCCTCATCGGCGTCTCCGAAACAGGCTCAACAGCCCATCAGCGTCTTCCATCAAGAGCGTGCCCAGATCTTCCAGGGTAGGCAGATCTCGCTGCACAGTCGAGCGGCGAACGCCCAACTGCCGGGCCAGTTGACTCTGGCGAACAGCCTCTGGATATTCGGGCACCAGTTCCTCGTACTGATCTAAACGTGCTTGATTGGGTTTGCGTCCCATGATACACCTCCTTATGTAGAATGGATTTGACGCTATCTTAACAAGGCGGTGTTGCAGGTACGGCAACAGTGAGGAACTAACGCAAAATGAAAGTGAGGTTCTTTGGGATTTCGCATGGTCGAAGGATTCGTGGCGAAAAATTGACCGCTCCCCAAGCCGAGCACGCGAACGAGCAGCGAGGCCAATTGACAAAGCATTCGCAGGCATATATAATACTTCCAAGACCGATTTTGAAACTTCCAATGGAATAAAATATATGTCCTATGGCTACACTTATACATTCCCCGCCCTGCGTGGCCTTCAGGCGGGGCGTGAATACTTTGTGGCAATGTGTCCGCTAAAGCTGCTCCCCCGCATCTTTCTGTTCGACGAGGCTCCCTTGCCCCCGGAACTACGGGCGCAGCGGACGTTGAACACGGCCCGCGTGCCAGAAATCGCCCGCTACGTCCTGGAAAATCCGCAAGATTATGCTTTCTCTGCCATCACCGCCTCGATTGACGGCGAGGTGCGCTTCGAGCCGGCCGAGATGGGAGATGGCGCATCGGACGTGGGGCGGCTGGTCGTGCCAATGACAGCCCGCTTCGTGATCAACGATGGGCAGCACCGGCGGGCGGCTATCGAAATGGCTCTGGAAGAGCATCCTGAATTGGGAGACGAGACGATCGCCGTGGTCTTTTTTTTGGACACCGGCCTGGAACGCACTCAGCAGCTTTTCGCCGACCTGAACAAGCACGCGGTGCGTCCAACCAAGTCGTTGGGCATTCTGTACGAGCAGCGCGATCCGCTGGCCAGGCTGTGCCGCCGATTGATCGACCGGGTAGATTTGTTCAAGGGGTTGACCGAGACGGAAAAAACCTCGATCTCGAACCGCTCCACCAAGCTTTTTACCCTGTCCAGCATCTACCAGGCAACGGCGGAACTGCTCGAAAAGCCCAAATCGTCCCAGGTGAGCCACGCCGAGGAAGAATTGGCCGTCGCGTATTGGGAGGCCCTGGGGCGCGTCATTCCCGAATGGCGGCTGGTTAAGGAGAAAAAGGTTTCGGCAGGCGAACTGCGGCGGGACTACGTCCACGCGCACGGTATGATGCTGCAAGCGTTGGGGCGTGTAGGGGGTGATTTGTTGGCCCAAGATCCAGAGGATTGGCAAACGCGCCTGAAATCGTTGGCGGTGCTGGATTGGACGCGCGCCAACGTGGAATTGTGGGAGGGGCGAACCATGATCCACGGACGCATCAGGAGAGCCAAGACCAGCATCGTGCTCACCGTCAATGTTTTGAAAGCGACGTTGGGGCTGCCCTTATCCCCGGAAGAGCAACAGTTAGAGGACGATTATACACGTCGTCTGGCGACTGGTGCAAACGGAGACAAATGACGTGATAGATCCACACGATCAAGATAACTCGATTCTGCGTCGAAAAACGCTGGACGAGATCCACGAGGAGATCGCCCAGGTCTATCTGTCGAACGGCTTTCCCTGGGTGCTCGGCTTTAGCGGGGGCAAAGACTCGACCGCCACGCTTCAACTGGTCTGGTACGCATTACGACGCCTGCCCCGCGAAAAGTTGAGCAAGCACGTGTACGTGGTGGCCTCGGACACGCTGGTCGAGGCGCCGGCCATCGCCGCCCGGATCGACACCAGCTTGCGCCAGATGAACGAGGCGGCCCGAGAGGCCGGGCTGCCGCTCTCCGCGCACAAAGTGGTCCCCGAAGTGGACGATCGCTTTTGGGTGAACCTCATCGGCCGGGGGTACCCGGCCCCTTATGCCCGTTTCCGGTGGTGCACCGACCGGGTGAAGATCAAACCGAACAACCGCTTCATCAAGGAAAAGGTGACCGAACACGGAGAGGTGGTGGTCGTCCTGGGGGTGCGCAAGCTGGAAAGCGCTGTCCGCAAGCAGATCATCGAGCTGCACAAGATCACGGGCAGCCGCCTGTCTCGCCATTCACTGCTGCCGGGGGCCTACGTCTATACACCGATCGAGGATTTTACCACGAAAGACGTGTGGGATTACCTATGGTTGCTTCCCAATCCGTGGGGCGGGGACAATGAATCGCTGAGAGAATTATACACCAGTGCAAGTGGAGAATGTCCCTCCTTCGTCATTGATCATCTGACCCCCTCGTGCGGCAACACGCGCTTTGGATGCTGGGTCTGCACCGTGGTGGACCGCGACCGCTCGATGGAGGCCATGGCCGAGAGTGGGGATGATTGGATGCAGCCGCTGATCGCGTTCCGTGATTACCTGACCTCGACGCAAGACCCTGCCAATAAGCCGGAGCAACGCAGCCTCGTGCGGCGGAACGGGCAAGTCTGGGTCAAGGAAGAGAAGTTGCTTTATGGCCCTTATGCTTTCGATGACAAGTCGTTTCGCCAGACGCTTTTGCGGCGGCTGCTGCAGACGCAGAAGCAGGTGAGAGAGCTGGGGCCTGATCCTCACGTCACGCTGATTCAGCCCGAGGAGCTGCACGCCATCCGCCGCATCTGGCGCGCCGAAGAGGGCGATTGGGTCGACACGCTTCCCCAAATCTATGAACAGGAGACTGGTGAAACCCTGGATTGGGTGCGAGACGACACGTCTATTTTTGGCGTTCCAGAAGAAAAGCTGCTGCGAGAAACCTGTGAACTGCGCGGCGTTCCCCACAAGATGGTCAAACTGCTTCTGGGCGTGGTCCAGTCTTACGACGGGATGTATCGTCGTCACAATATCTACGCCGAGTATGATGCCATTCTACGGCGCGACTGGCGCAGCGACGAGGAAATCCTGGCCTCGATTGCACAACCTCGAACAGACGCACGAGAGGGAGATCACGAATGATCCTCCATCGGCTAACCCTGGTCAACATAGGCGTCTATCGTGGCCGGCACACGTTCGATCTGCGCCCTCAGGATGGCAGACCGATCGTTCTCTTGGGAGGCAAGAACGGCGCGGGCAAGACGACGCTGATGGAGGCGATCCGTCTGTGCTTACACGGCGATATGGCGTTGGATGAGCAGGTATCACCACCCACAAGGCGAAATCGCCATGATTACGAACGATATTTGCGGGGGCGGATCCATCGCAGCCCCAACGGCGTGATCCGGTTGGATTGGGCCAGCATCGAACTGGAATTCGAGTACGCTGTCGCCGGGGAACGACAAACCTATACCGTCGAGCGCAGTTGGCGGGATAATGGCAAGCGGGTCCAGGAGACGCTGCGCGTCCGCCAGGGTCCAGAAGCGGCGGACGAAATGGACGCCGGGCAGTGGAGTACTCTCATCCATGGGTTGATCCCCCCTGCTTTGACGCAGCTTTTTTTCTTCGACGGTGAAAAAATCCTGGCGCTATCCAACGGCGCGCGGGACGTGCAGCAGGCTGCGCTTGCCCGTGCCATCAGATCGCTGCTCGGTCTGGACGTGGTCGAGCAGTTACACGCCGACATGAGCGTCTAGCGCCGCCGCCAACAGAAGGACCATCACGTGGATGCCGCACAGCAGCGGATCGAGACGTTGGAAGACGAGTTGGCGCAGGTCGATGTGGAAAGGGATGATGCACTGGCTCAATCGGAATCCCTGAAGACAGAGATCGAGGCTGTGGAAGCCACGATCATGTTGCAAGAGGCCGATATTGCGCGGGCGGGTGGGGACTTTGCCCGGCAGCGCGAGACGCACAAAGCGGCGCAGGTCCGTCTCGAAACGGAGATCGAGGGAACGGAGCAGGCCATCCGCGAGCTGTGCGCCGGGCTGCTGCCTTTTGCCATCACCCCGACGTACACGACGGCGGTCAAGACCCAACTGCTGCGCGAGGCAGCGTATCAACATTGGCTGGCGTCCCAGACCTTTATCGAGCAAAAGCGCGATGAAATCCTGGCCGAGGTGACGTCCCCGGCGTTTTGGCAGGGCACCGGGGCCGAGGCGTTAACCCCGTTGCAGCGGACGATGGGAGAGCGGGTCGTCCAGGCTTTGCAGCGCCTGACCGAAGCGCCAGAGGATGTGCGCGACGTGACCCCACGCCACCACGTGTCCGATCCAGAGCGCGCCCAACTGCTGGGCTGGATCGAGGAGAGCCAGACCACGGTGCCTCGCCAAATCGAGGCGTTGACGACCCGGCTCGTCCAATTGAGACGTGAATTGGAAGAGGCGGAGCAGGCCCTGCAGTGCGTTCCGGCCGACGATGTGCTCGGCCCGCTGATGGAAACGCTGAACGAGCACCATCAAACGCTGGGCGGGCTGACCCAGCAGCAGCAGCGAATCGAGGAGACCTTGCACCAGCTCGAACGTCGCCGCGAGGAAATTGAACGGAGATTGCGCGTCGCCCGCGAGGACGAAGCAGCGCGCCAAAAGCTGGCCGAAAGGATCGACCGCACGGTCGACGTCCAATTGGTCCTGGACGATTTTGCCGCCCGCTTGGTTCGGCTGCGCGTCTCCCAGTTGGCGGAAGCCTTGACGCGCAATTTCAACCGGCTCTGCCGCAAGGAGCGCCTTCTGCGGCGGGTAGACATTGACCCGCGCGATTTTTCTGTGTCCCTGGTGGGCGCCGACGGCGAGACGTTCCCTCAAAGCGCGCTTTCGGCCGGGGAGCGGCAGATCTATGCCATCGCTCTGCTGTGGGCTTTGCGCCAGGTCTCCGGCCGGCCGCTGCCAGCGCTCATCGACGCACCCCTGGGACGAATGGACAGCGATCACCGCCAGAACCTGGTCGAGCATTACTTTCCACACGCCAGCCACCAGGTGATCCTCAGCTCGACGGACACCGAGGTGGACGCCGAGTTTTACGCGGCGCTGCAGGGGCGCATTTCCCGCGCCTACCACCTGGAATACGAGCAGGCGCAGAACGCCACGCGGGTCAGGCCGGGTTATTTCTGGCGTTCGGACAGAGGTGAAGGGTGAAATTGAAACACCTGCGCGTGTGTGAGGAGGCCGACGTCTGGACATTTTGGGGATCATCGCCTATAATGTGTGCATATTATTCAATATACTTGAACTCTTTGCACACACAAACCCTATGACTATGCTTCCTCCCGATCATCAGCGGCTTTACGAGATTGCAGAGCAACAGGCCGGCTACTTTACGGCTGCACAGGCTCAAGACGTTGGCTTTAGCCGGCCGCTGCTCTCGTACTATACAAAAACGGGTCGCCTGGAGCGGGTTCGCCAGGGCATTTATCGGCTCGTGCAGTTTCCCGGTTCCCCCCACGAAGACCTGTTTGTGGCCTGGCTGCGCACCGGCCCCGACTCGGCCATCTCGCACGAGAGCGCCCTGGCGGTGTACGAACTATCAGACGCACTGCCGAGCGAGGTACACGTCATTGTCCCCCGCACGGCCTCGCGCCGCAGAAAAGGCATTCGGTTACACACGAACCGTCTCGATAAAGATCAAGTGACACAGCGGGCTGGACTGCCCATCACCACCGTCGCGCGCACCATCGCAGACGTCATCGTCGGCGGTCTGGCCCAGGAGCAAGTCGAGCAGGCGGTCCAGGAAGCGCTGCGGCGCGGCCTGGTCACCCGCGAAAGCCTGCTGACCGAGGCCGCGCGCCGGGGCGGGCGGGTGGAGCGGGTGTTGGGGCGTTTGCTGCCATCTGAGGAGAGCGTATGAAATATCAGAGCGGCGGGGCCTTTCGGCGCGCCCTGGAAAACCGGTTGCGCGTGCAAAGTCTCGAATCTGGTGTGGCGTTGCTTCGCCTGCGCAAGATGGTCACCTTCGATCGCTTCCTGGCGCGCCTGATGCTGGCCCAGCCTGATGCGTGGATGGTCAAAGGCGGACTGGCATTGCAGCTACGCCTGGCGGCGCGCGCCCGCACGACGAAAGACGTAGACGTGCTGTTGCTGACTCCCCACCAGGACGTTCATCTATTGCTGATTGGTGCAGCGTCGCTGGATGTCGGAGACTGGTTCCGGTTCGAGGTGGCTCGACCTGCAGGCGGCCTGCGAGAAGACCAGTTTGGCGGGCTCCGTTTTCACACCTCGAGCCTCGTGGACGGCCGACCTTTTGAACGATTTCACGTGGATGTTGGCATTGGTGATCCGATTGTAGAACTGGGGGAGTACCTTGCTATGCCAGCGTTGCTCGAGTTCGCCGATATCCGCTCGACCATCGTCCCCTGTTATCCGCTCACGCAGCAACTGGCCGAAAAGCTTCACGCTTTGACGCGGCCCCATCTCTCTGGCGAAAGCAGTCGGGTGAAAGATCTGGTGGACATTCTGCTCATAGCAGAGCTGAACGGCATCAATGGACCGCTGTTGTTGCAGGCCATCCAGGCGACATTCGACGCCCGGAGAACACACCCTCTTCCCCGACAATTACCGGATCCGCCGCCTGGCTGGTCCACCACGTTTCGCAGAATGGCGTCGGAGGTTGGTTTGGGCTATCCCACGCTGGCCCAGGCTGGACCGGCAGCGCGACGTTTTCTCGATCCCATATTGCAAGGCGAAACGTGGGGGACGTGGGACCCTGCCGCGTGGGCCTGGCGCTCGGACAGAGGTGAAGGGTGAAATTGAAACGCCTGCGCGTGTGTGAGGAGGCCGACCTGCGGCTGCGCATCTTGAAGGCGCGCACCGGCCTGACGCCGAACCTGCTGTGCCGGTTGGGCTTTTGCCTCTCGTTGAACAACCCCACGCCGCCCGACCCGGCCCTGTATCCTGAGGATGGTCCGCGTGAGATCAGCCTATGAGAGAGAAAAACGTGACAGTTGGTTATTACTCATTCATAGCAATCCATGGTCGTCAGGGGAAACATGATTATTATTTAACTCAGTGCCCGTTGCGACTTGTGCCAAGACTTTTCCTGTTTGACGAGTTAGAAGTGCCAGCTCTACTGCGTCAGGTGCGGACTTTGAAAGCCGCTCGCGTGAAAGAAATCGCGCGTTACCTGATTATGCAGAGTGACAGCTACGTCCTGTCACCATTGGTGGCGGCCGTTGACTGCGAGATCATTTTTGATCCGTTGGTGAATGAATCGCCAGAGATAGGCCAGTTGCAAATCCCTTTCACTGCACGATTGGTGATTCACGATGGGCAACACCGGCGTGCGGCTATCCAGCAGGCCCTGATCGAGAACCCAGCTTTGGAAAATGATACGGTGCCGGTAATGCTTGTACTTGATCCAGATTTAAAACGATCTCCACGTCTCTACACCGACCTTAACCAAACGCAGTTAAAGCGTAATTTGTCTCAACGGGTGTTACATGATCACGACAGCCCATTGGCAGCCCTGGTACGACAGTTGGTCGAGGAAGTGGCTCTTTTCAAAGGGTTGACCGAACTGGAGAAAACGACGATCTCGAATCGTTCTACAGCACTTTTTACCCTCAGCGCTGTGTATCAGGCGACTCGGGCCTTATTGGGAATTAGAAGACGGGATCCAATCGACTCAACCCAAGCGTCAACGGCGCACCAGTTCTGGCAGGAACTAGGAGAGATTATTACCGAATGGCGTCAGGTCATTCAGGGTGAGGTAACTACAGATCAGTTGCGCAGGGAATTCGTTCACGTCCACAGTGTAACACTTTTGGCTATCGGTATGGTCGGCTATGAACTGATCCAGACTTACCCTGATGACTGGGCAAACAGATTGCCGGTTCTCGATGATCTGGATTGGTCAAGAGAGAACACATCTCTGTGGGAGGGCCGCGCCATAGTGCGAGGACGAATGAGCAAGGCGCGAGATAGCATTTTGTTGACCGTCAACGTGCTCAAGCATACACTGGGGTTGCCATTAACGGAGATGGAGCAAGCACTCGAACAACGCTTCACAAACTAGCGTCTTCGGAACGTGTTTCGGCGATGCCAACTCAGGGCGTCCAGATCGGGCCAGAGGGATTCTTCGTTCGGGCCAATGATCCCCCTACCACCCAGTGTCACCAGATGACCTGGGAAATTTTGGCCGGTGGTCAATTGCGGGGAGATGATCACCAGGTAACGAGACGAGACACTCGCCAACCCTTCATCAAAAGTCCAATGGCAGAGTCGGCAAAGGGCCATGCCGTTGCCAGGATCGTCATTGTGACTGATACGCCATGGAATGATGTGTGCCGCATCTACAACCGTGTGTCCATCAGGGGTTAGCATCCGGATACCACACAAGGCGCAGCGATGATCATAAGCCGTGACCATCGCGCGGCGGAAACCCTGGTCACGGACAACCGGTTGATAGGTGTCTTCGTCTAACGGGCGTTCTTTGGCTTGACGTCGCCGGGCTTGCTCCAGCAGTTCCTGACTGTAGCGGAAAGATTCGACGTTGATGAACCCTTGCTCTATCAACGCGGACTGCGCTTCGGGGGCAAAGTATGATTCGATGAGAACCGTGCGCAGCACGTCACGGGATGAGTCGCTGCAAAATAGCTCGTACAACTCGTCGTCCAGCCGAGCGCCAAGCACCGTATCACGGAGCTGGTTGATGGATCGGATCTGATGCGTTGCGTCCAAAAAGGCTTCGTGGCCTGGTCTGGGCACCAGGTGCCAGAACCTATCGCTCTTGAGGTGAAAAAAGGGGAGGGCCAGATTGCCGCGCTGGTCTGGCGGCATCACGCGCGCCCAGTAAAGCGTGAACAACTCGCCCAGATCTGGGGTCAGCTCGATCAAATTGGCGGTGACGCTGCCCTCTGCGAACAGGTCCATCACCGCCAGCAGTAACAGCGGTTTATGAGGTGCTCGGTGGCGAGTCGTCACCGGCCAGCGGCTGGGGCTGGTATCGGTGCGGAGCTTGGAGAAACGACGGGTGTAGTCTTCCATCATCGTGAGAACTCTTGTGGACACATTATACCACAGAGACAAACAGCCCCCAAGAATACACAGGCCCCGCCCATCCCTGGGCGAGGCCTGTGCCTTGATCCGTGAAGCGCGCCGGGCGGTTACCCGTTCCGCAGCACCAGTGGCAGGAATACGCGTCGGGCCGCGATGTCGATGCTCTGTGTCGCGCTGACCCCGGCGGGCGTGCAGGGATTATAGGCCGTGACGAGCACGTCCAGCGTCCCGCTGGCAGCGTAGGTGTGCGTCGTCGAGGTCGTGTAGACGGTGTGCGTCACCCCATCGCCAAAGTCCCACACGTAGGTGATGAGCGGGGTCGCGCCGAGCGGCTCGATGTCGGCGGTAAAGACCACCGCCGTCCCGATGATCGGGTTGGATGGCGCGTACTCGAACGTAACGCCCGTTAGCTCGATGCAAGATTCGGTCACCGTGACGATGGCCGTCTTGACCTCGGCGGCGCTGTATCCCAGCGTGTCCGTCACCACCAGTGTGACGGTATAGACGCCGGCTGTCTCGTAGGTGTGGGTGGCATTCTGGGTAAAGGCGAGAGCGCTGCCGTCGCCAAAATCCCACTGCCAGGCCACGATGGACGGCACGTTGGTGGTCGAGGTGTCGGTGAAGATGACAGTGTTGCCCTCCACGACGTTGGCCGGCTTGGGGCTGTAGTCAAAGTCGGCCGCCAGGTTGGGCGGGGAAACCGTGACCGTCGCCGTCGCCGCCCGGCTGTAGCCGCAACTGTCGGTGGCGGTCAAGACGACGGTATAGTCGCCGTCCCGCGTATAGACGTGGGTGATGGTGACTCCACCGCTCGTCGGCCCCCTCCCGCCACCCATGTCCCAGGTGTAGCTCAGACCCGTCCCGTCGGTGGAGGCTGTGCCGGTAAAGCGCACCGTATCGCTGACGACGATGACGCCCAGCGTGTGGGTGAGGGCGACCTGGATGTTCGGCACGCGCACGGTCAAGCTCACCGGGTCGCCCGCGCCGGTCACCCCCTGGTCGCTCCAGCGCACCCCGTAGTCGTCATTGACGATGCTCAGCCCCACCGTACAGGGCAGGGTGGCGTCGAAGGAGCCGAGCGCCGTCCCCCCGTCGGGCGTGATGACGTCGAAATGCCACCACATCCACGGGAATTGGAGCGTGCCGCTGCCGCCGACATTCTCCAGTTCGGACGGGATCGTGTCGCTGAGGATGACGCCGGTGCCCACACTGTTGCCGATGTTCGTGACCGTCAGCGTGTAGGTGATGGGCATCCCCGCGATCTCCGTGCTTTCGTAAGCCTTGCCCACCTCAAAGTACGGCAGGTCGATGGGCAGATCGAGCGTGGCGTGGTTGTTATCGTAATAGGGTTCAGTATCGCTGATCGGCTCTGTGCTGGCTGCCTCAGCGTGGTTGGTGAAGCTGTCGAGACCAGTGGCGGTTTCGGGGATACGGGCGGTGACGTGCAGCTCGTCCTCACCACCGGCAGGCATATCCCCGGTATCCCAGGCGATGTGGATGCCGTCGTCATAGACCGGCGCGTAGGGTGCCCAGTCCCAGGAACGCCGCGTCGCGGTGATGAAGGTGAAGCCACCGGGTAGGGTATCGGTGAGCCGGACGCTGCCTTGCGTGTTCCACCACCACTCGTGGCCTTCATGCTCGTTGCCGAAGCGCAGGCTGAAGGTGACGAGCTCGCCGGGCAGCAGCTCGCCGCCGAGCAATTCCTTCTCTACCCACAGGTCGGGACCGGTGGTGAGCACAGCGATATCCACTTTGTCGTCTGGATTGGCGTCTTCAGGATGCAGCGTGACATCCGCCGTGTTGGTGAAGATCAGGCCGAAAGGCAGCGGCTCGGTATCGGTGATGACGCCGAAGTCGAAGTCCACCGACCAGTTCGGCTCCAACGATTCCAGCGTGATGGTCAAATGATCGCCGTGATCGCGCCAGTCCCACCACTGCCCGAAGCCGCCGCCGACGCCGCCATCGAGATACATACCCGTTGGATAGACGTCGGTAATCGTGACCCAATCGACCGTCTCGTTGCCCACGTTCTCGACACGGAGGTGGTAGGAGGCGCGCCGGGTGGCGTCGCCCCAATCATCCCACCAGCCGTCCTTACGGATGCGCAGGTTCGGGCCGTAGTCGAAGAGGGTCTCCGTCCAACGACTCACGTTGTCGTCGCAGGTGTCCTCGTCGGGCAGACAGGTGATCTCGGCGGTGTTGACCAGGACGGCGCCGGGTGCTGCATCCCGATCCACACTGAGGACGAGTTCGATGCTGTCGCCGTAACCGTTGTCCAGCCCGCTGAATTCCCAGGCCACGTAATCGGTGCCCGTGTAGATAGGGGGCACAGGATGTTGTCCGTACTGGTCGTGACGCCACGCGGCCTGGAAGGTGGTCGAAACCGGCAGCGTATCGGTGATGCGGAAAGCGCCCACGGGCAGGTTGCCGTTATTGTTGTCATTGATCCAGTAGTGCAAATCGCCGCCGGGCACGAGTTGCCCGTGGCCCCAGTGCTTGTTGACGTACAGGTTGGTGTGTGGATCGCCGACGTTACCCCACCACCAGGCCTCGTCATCATCGGTGCTCAGGTCGTTGGCGGCGGTGATGACGGCGTGGTTCGACAGCTCCATGCCGGGCCAGGCCGCCGCATCGACCGTGGCGCGGATGTAGACGCCCTCGCAGTGCCAGCCCTGGATGGCGGGCTTGGTCACGACCAACTGCTGTGCGCTGCTGGCGACCTCACTCCAGCCGGGCATGTCGCTCCACCACGTCTGCAGCGTCATGGAGGGATGCAGCGTGTCGGTCAGCGTGACCTGCGTGCTGCCCGTGCCGCCGTTGTTGCAGACGTTGACGGAAAAGACGAGCGGCGCGCCGGCCGCGGGATCGCCGGTCCAGGCGTCCTTGCCCACGTTGAGGTGGGTGTCGTTGGCCACGACCTCGCCGCTCCACTCTGCACGCTTCTCCCACTCTTCGCCCTGCTCGTAAGGATCGCTGGTGACGATCTCGACGGTGTTGGTGATCCACTCGCCCTCCGAGGCCGTGACCTCGGCAAAGACGGAGAAGCCGATCCACTCGCCCGGCGCCACGGTGCCCAGATCCCAGACCACCTGCCCCCCGCCGCCCGTGTGTGGGAAGCCAGAGGTATCGGTGATATAGCTCATCC
>DSAR01000260.1 GCA_011046405.1 Chloroflexota bacterium
GTGTGATCCTCGCTTCGCCGGGTATCCAGAGGGCCACTACGACCGGCCGCCCGGTTTCGATGCGTCGAGCTGGGTGGATCAACACCCCGTTTGCAACGAGATGGACCGGCGGCTGGACGACATTTACGACGACGAGCAGCCGATGCGCGCGTCGACCAACGCCGCCAAACTGTTCGTGCGCGAATTGATCGATCCCCTGCACGATCAGATCGGGTACGTCACTTATAGCACCGGTGCGCAGATAGAGAGTGAGTTACAGTGCCTGCGGCGCTTGGGGAGTGGCAATTGCAATGCCCAGGTGCTTGAGGACACAGTCGTCGCCGCGCTGGACGCGACCCGGGCGGGGGGCTCCACCGACATCGCCGGCGGTATGATAAAAGGGCTGGAGGTGTTGAGCACCGACGAAAACCATTACGGTCGCGCCAGTGCTACGCACGTGATGATCCTGATGACCGACGGGCGGGCTAACCAGACGCCGAATACCGACTGTTACTCTGACGACAATCGTAAGTGGGTTTCCCCGGATGGTACACAGGGCAACAATGCCCAACATTGCGTCATCTATTACGCCCACGAGGCTCGGGATCAGAACGTGATCGTCTATACCATCTCCCTCGGCGGCGCAGCCGACTTCGAGTTGATGGACGAAGTGGCGGCCCTGACCGGCGGCGTGCATCGCAACGCTGATCGCCCAGAAATGCTCCCGGCCATTTTCCAGGAGTTGTACGAATTGATGTACCTGCGCCTGGTCGAGTAGTCAATGGGGCCGATGGGGGGCTAACTGATAGATTTGCACAGTGAGCAAGAAGCATCTTCTGCACGGCGGTTGAAACCACGTGCTGCGATTGTAAAGTTGCTCTTCAGCGACTGAAAGCCGCGAATTCATTCGCCGGGCTCCCGCTGAACGGGCAGGCTGAGCAGTTGCGTCCGCAAAACCCATATCCCGGTGAAGACGCGGGTGATTCATCTTTGATTGAGAGCGGACTCTGTCCGCTCTCAATAGTTTAAAGCCAGGTTTTCAGACAGGGCGATTGCATTTAAATCTGATTGCTTTGCTTTGCTCGACGGGGATCGTCAGATCCCCGTCTGAAACGCAAGTTTTTGCTTGCCGGGAACCGGGATCTGGCGATCTCGGGTGAGCAAAAGGTATCATCTCAATAAACCGGGGCAAACTCGCTCGGGCCGGTCTCCTGACCGTGCCCGCTGTGGCTCGGTCGGGAGACCGGCCACAGCTCCCCAACTTATTGAGAAGATACAGCAAAAGCATAAATGACTCTGCTGAAAAAAGTTGAAAAATGGCGATGGAAACCCGCCCTACAAGATGTAGGGGTGGAACGAAATGCAAGCCCAGCATATGTAGGTCGGTTTTCCATAACCGACACTTTTTCAACTGAGTCTTCCATACGCGCCGCCTGGGGGGGGGTGATGGACTTTCCCAATGCGTCAGAGCGGCTCCCAGGGGCTTTAGGAGACCCCAGAACTGCTGCGCTTTCCCAAGATCGCGATTGCTTGACAATTTCATTGTAAGCCGGTATCATTTGAATACTGATTTAGCACAATGAGGAGGAAATCATATGCGCGGTACCCGGTTATTTGTCATCCTAGGTGTCGTTCTATTGTTGATTGCTCTCGTAGGAATAGGATACTACTTGTTGACACAACAGTCAGGCCTGCAACCGCCAACGGCCGAAGTTGTAGAGGGAGAAGGGACCCCCGTCCCTGAAATACCCCAGGTTCAGATTATTGTGGCTGCCCAAGATCTCGCGCGGGGTATGCAGATCACCGAGGAAATGACACGGGGAGATGCCCCAGCGGTCCAACTGAAACCCTGGCCCGAAGATTCGATGCCTGATGGGGCCATGACTGATCTGGAGGACATCTACAACAGGACGGTGCGCACCGATATTCCACGAGGTATGCCGATCCTGGCAAGTATGCTGGGAGAGGGGCCATCTGGTTCTGTCGCATCTTTGCAGATTCCGGAGGGCAAAGTGGGTTACGCGCTGCCGGTGGCACGCTACTCGAGCGTGGCGTGGGCGTTGCAGCCGGGCGATTACGTGGACGTGATCGTCTCCTTTTTGTTGGTGGACATTGATGAGGAGTTCCAGTCAATCGAACCGAACCAAGCCCAATGTTTTTCTCCCGCCGATGACCCGGCCTGCGCGGCTATGGCTGGGGCAATGGGGCGATTAGAGGTTCTGCCGAATGGTTGGCTGGTGAACTTGCGGCCCAGCGAATCCCAACGTCCCAGATTGGTCAGCCAGATGACCGTGCAGAATGCCCTCGTGCTCCGGGTTGGCGACTGGCCGCTGCCGGGCCGTGAAGAGGTCGATCCTTCGGGAGTAGAACCTGCTCCTGAAGAGGGAAGAGAAGACACGACACAGCCTGCACAATCGACGCGGCTGTCTGTGGCCCCTCTGACGCTGGCTGTCACACGGGAAGACGCGATGGTTTTGGACTACCTGCAGCTGGCAAACACCCATATTACACTTGTCTTGCGGGGCGCGGGTGATGACGGGCGCGCTGCGACCTCTCCGGTCACTTTGCAATACCTGATGGATAGTTATGCCATTGAGGCGCCGGCCAAGTTGCCCTATAGTATTGATCCGAGAACAACCAGCGTCAAAGATAAGGTCAGTCCTACTTATGAACAACCCGTTGTCGAAGAGTAAGCACCGTTTTGAGATTCGGTTAAGGGAGCGGCGTGACGCCACAGGCTGAAAAAATCAGAGTTCTGATCACAGACGATATCGCAGAGACACGCGAGAACCTGCGCAAGTTGCTCTCTTTCGATCCCGGTATCGAGGTCGTCGGTGTGGCTGCTTCGGGTCAAGAAGGGATCAACCTGGCCAAGGAGTTCAAGCCGCACGTCATCCTGATGGACATCAACATGCCCGATATGGATGGGATCACGGCCACCGAGGAAATCATGAAGGCGGTTCCCACCGCCCAGGTCGTGATGCTTTCCGTTCAGGGGGAGACCGATTATCTGCGTCGGGCGATGTTGGCCGGGGCGCGAGATTTTCTCACCAAACCGCCCAGCGGCGACGAACTGATGAGCACTATTCGGCGCGTCTATGAAATGGGCAAGACGCGGACGGTCGCTATGCCCGTTCAGCCATCCGCACAAGCTGACGTTTCTGCCGAAGGGCCGGGCAAGTCGGGGATTGGAGACGCCATTGTCGTCTTCAGCCCCAAGGGGGGCGTTGGTTGCACCACCATCGCGGTCAACCTGGCCGTCGCTTTGAAGCAGATCTTGGGGGATAGCAAAAAGGTTTCCGTGATGGATGCCAGCGTCCAGTTCGGGGACGTGGGCGTGATGCTCAATTTGCAGGCACGTCACAGTATGGCGGATTTAGCGCCTCACATCCATGATATGGACGTTGAGATGTTGCGGAGCGTATTGGCTTCCCACAGCTCAGGGGTCAAGGTATTGTTAGCGCCGCCGCATCCAGAGGAGGCAGAGGCACTCTTGGTCGGCGCTTCTGGCGACGAAGATCTGGGCGGCGGCGGGAGTATGAACGTTTTGCTCGACGTGATGCGGGGCGAATTTGACGTCGTCGTCGTCGATACGTGGAGTTGGATAGACGACGTCGTCTTGACGCTTCTCGATGCGGCCCGTTTGATCATATTGGTCGTTATGCCGAATATCCCCTCGATCAAGAGCGCCCGCTTGTTCCTGGAAGTAGCCGATCGCCTTAATTATCCATTAGATAGGATCGCGTTGGTGATCAATGGCGTCGATCGTCGCATGGGGATTAGAGTGGAGCAAATCGAGCAGGCGATGCTACAGTCAGTGGCCCAGATACCGCTGGACGAGCCCGCTGTCCAATCGGCAGCCAATCATGGGTTGCCTTTTGTGATCCGTGATCGAAATCGACCGATCTCTCAGGCGATGATACAATTGGCGGAGTACGTACGGGATACTTTAGCGGAAAGCTCAGAAGAGGAAACGGGCCTTTAGCAGTCAAATAGGGACTGGATTGACGAGGATGGAATTATGTCTTTGTTGAAGCGAATCGAGAAAGAACGGCAGCAAGGTTCCGAGCAGCGACCTGCGCAACGAGCGGAGATGCGCGTACGCAGGCAGCCGGCCTCTCCAGCGCGTGACGCCTACCTGGATCTCAAGTCGCGCATTCAGAATAAGCTGATTGCCGACCTGGATCCAACGATGGATGTCACCCAGACGAACGAGTTGCGTCAGTCCATTGAAGAGATGTATACCAATATCTTGACCGAAGAGCACATCGTGCTCAGCCGGGCCGAGCGACAGCGATTGTTCGAGCAGATTGTCGCGGAGATATTGGGTCTGGGGCCATTGGAACCATTTCTGGCTGACCCTTCGATTACTGAGATCATGGTCAATGGGGCCAAGAATGTCTACGTAGAGCGAGATGGGATGCTCAAGCGAACGAATGCGACGTTTGAATCTGATGAACACCTGATGCGTATTATCGAGCGGATCGTGGCGCCCCTGGGGCGCCGGATCGATGAAAGTTCCCCTTACGTCGACGCCCGCCTGGCCGATGGCTCACGCGTCAACGCGGTCATACCGCCCATTTCTCTCGTTGGCCCAGTGTTGACGATCCGAAAATTCTTCAAGATTCCGCTGACCGTGGAGAAGCTGATCGAGTACGGGACCGTCTCGGCCGAGGCGATGCAGTTGTTAAAGGCGGGCGTGCTTGCTAAGTTGAACGTCGTGGTTTCGGGAGGGACAGGCACCGGCAAGACCACTTTTTTGAACGTTTTATCCGGCTACATTCCCGGTGATGAGCGCATTATCACGATCGAGAACGCCGCTGAGTTGCAATTGCGACAGGAGCACGTGGTGACCCTGGAGTCACGTCCCCCAAACATTGAGGGTAAAGGAGAAATCACCATCAAGGATTTGGTCATCAACTGTCTGCGAATGCGTCCCGATCGTATTGTCGTTGGAGAGTGTCGTGGCCCCGAGGCTTTCGACATGCTTCAGGCCATGAATACCGGTCACGAGGGTAGCCTGACCACGATTCATGCCAACAGTGCGCGTGAGGCGACCTCGCGTCTCGAGAATATGATCTTGATGGCGGGGATGGACTTGCCTCACCGGGCTATTCGCGAGCAGATTTCCGGCGCCATCGACTTGATCATTCAGTTGGAACGTATGCGGGATGGGAGCCGGAGAGTGATAACCATCACCGAGGTCCAGGGGATGGAAGGTGACGTGATTACGATGTCCGATATATTCAAATTCGAACAAGTGGGATTCGAGAATGATCGGATCGTTGGCTCTTTGCGTCCCACTGGTATGCGGCCTAAGTTTATGTCGAAGATTGAAGAGGTGGGCATTCGCTTGCCGCCATCTGTCTTTGGGATGGGGCAGCGAGGACAGCGATAATCAATCGTACGTTGATGTCTGTACGGGTGTCAGCGTGAGTTGGAAAGTAGAGAAAGCGGTATCTTCTCAATAAGTTGGGGAGCTGTGGCCGGTCTCCCGACCGAGCCACAGCGGGCACGGTCAGGAGACCGGCCCGAGCGAGTTTGCCCCGGTTTATTGAGATGATACAGAAAGCGCTTATCGATTTTTGTAAGCGCTTGACGTTTCCAGGAGAGGGTGCGTGATGTTGTTCTGGGGGTTGATAGCCCTATTGCTCGTCGGTGTGGGGCTTCTGATCGGGGCATACGTGATGTCCCGGCGCTCAGAGGCCTTGATCGAAGAACGATTGGGCCTTGGGGAAAAAGACGGCGCATTGGTGGCCGAAGGCGCCCGCAGAACCCCGGTGGGCGATGCGCTGAATCAGGCGTTGGCTAGCCGCGGCGTGGGTTCCAACCTGGCGACCCAATTGGCGCGGGCTGATCTCAAGCTCACCGTGGGGGAGTTTTATGCGCTCACAGTCATCTTGGTGATTGGGAGCGGTGTGGCTACTTACGTCCTCAGGCGAGACTTCATCTTCGCTGCTATTGTGTGTGTCGTTGCTTTCTTTGCGCCGCGTGTTTACGTGAACATAGCGCGGGGCCGTCGTTTGAAGGCTTTTAATAACCAGTTGGGTGATACTATCAACTTGATGGTCAATGGCATTCGAGCCGGCTACAGCGTGTTGCAAGCTATGGAGGCGGTGTCGAAAGAGATGGGCCCCCCTGTCGCGGATGAATTTGGCCGGGTTGTCCGGGAGGTGCAACTCGGGTTGACGGTCGAACATGCCATGAGTAATATGTTGCGTCGTGTGCCCAGCGATGACCTGGACATGATGATCACGGCCATCAATGTGCAGCGTGAGGTCGGTGGAAATCTGGCTGAGGTGTTAGATTCGATCAGTTACACCATTCGCGAGCGCGTGCGCATCAAGGGTGAGTTGATGGCGATGACTGGTCAGAGCCGGATCTCCGGTTATATGGTCGGTATGGTTCCGGTGGCTCTGGCAGTCTTTCTGTACTTGATCAATCCGACCTACATCGGCCAATTGGTCGACCACCCTTGTGGATACGGTATGCTGGGTTGTGCGTTCGTCGGCATTACAGCCGGTTTTGCGGTCATGAACAAAGTGATGCAGATTGATGTTTAGACACGGGAGGTCGTATGGCGTTTAAGCGAAGTGCGCCAAGTATTGAGGACCGTCTCGCCGATTTTGCCACCCTGGATCGCGCTGTTACCCTGGAGGAAATCGAACTCTCTCTGCCCTTTGCCGAGCGGGTCATTTTGCCCATTATCGATAGACTGGCCGAGATCGCGATGCAGTTTTCGCCGGCCAAGAGCCGGGAGAAGTTGCAACACAAGTTGGATTTGGCCGGCAATCCATACGAAATGTCCCGGTTCGTGGGCACCCGGATATTGATGGCGATTTTAATGGGTGGGGCCGGATTCGCCTTGTTGTTTTTGGCTCAAAATTTGTCCTTCATCCTGCGTATCGCTCTGCCGGCCGTTGGGACTGTTTTAGGCTATTTCCTGCCGGTTTTGGCATTGGGCGGTAAAATCAGTAAGCGCCAGAAAGAGATCATCAAGGCCTTGCCTGATGCCCTGGACCTGTTGACCATTTGCGTGGAGGCCGGGCTGGGATTCGACGCGGCGATGGCTAAAGTGGCCGAAAAATGGGACAACGAGCTGTGTCTCGCGTTCAACCGGGTGATTCAAGAGTTACAGTTGGGGAAGTTGCGGCGAGAGGCATTGCGAGAAATGGCCGATCGAACAGACGTTCCTGACGTTCAGACCTTCGTCGCGGCTATCATCCAGGCGGACCAGTTGGGCGTCAGCATCGCCCGCGTGCTCCGCATTCAGTCGGAACAGATGCGGATGAGGCGCCGTCAACGAGCCGAGGAGTTGGCGAGCCAGGCCGGTATCAAGATGTTGCCGGCGATCGCTTTCCTGATCTTCCCGGCGATTTTCATCATCCTCCTTGGACCGGCCGTGATCCAGGTGATCGTGATGGTCGAAGCAGGGCAATTGGGTATGTTCTAAACAGGCGGGTCGTCGTTGGGACAAATTGATGTACGCGTACCGCTCGTTGAAACAGCAGGTCGATACTGGCGCGACCTAAGCCGCCAGCTTTTGAACCTCTTTTTCCCGCCCCGTTGTATGGGATGCGGCCGGGTAGGCGTGCATTTATGTGCCGATTGTTCAGACTTGGTTCCTCGCGTGCTTTCCCCTTTTTGCGTTCGCTGTGGCGACGCCGTTGAAACGGGTCGGTTTTGTAAACGGTGCCGGGTTTCTCCCCTACGAATCGAGTCCGTGCGGTCGGTGGCCTGTTTCGAGGGCTTCATTCAGGAAGCGATCCATCACCTTAAATACGATGGCCATTTTGCGTTGGCCGAACCGCTGGGTGGATTGATGGCCAACTATTGGGCCGCGTGTGGCCACCCGGTCGACGTCGTCGTTCCCGTGCCGTTGCACGCGCAGCGTCTGCGCGAGCGAGGATACAATCAAGCGGCCTTGCTGGCCCGCGAAATGGTCCACCATGCCGGGTTGCCGGTAGACGAGCGAACCCTCGTGCGAAACCGAGCGACCGCCTCCCAGATCGATCTGGATGCAGTGCAGCGCAAAGAGAACGTTCGCGACGCTTTTGTCTGTGTCGATGATCGTCTGGCGGGTAAGCGTGTCCTGTTGATAGACGATGTCTGTACCACGGGCTCGACGTTGGAAGCGTGTGCTGTCGCCCTGTATGAGGGTGGGGCGCAGCACGTTCGAGCGCTGACGTTGGCCCGTGCTTATTAGTTGAGTATTGGCCGGTTTCTTCTGGCCGTGCTTGTATATCATTTGTTGAAGGAGGTTGCTATGGATGTAACTGTTTTCACTCGAAATATGGAGATGACGCCTCGATTGGAGGATTACGTAGATCAGAAAGTGGGGAAGTTAGATAGGTATTTGCCTTCGATTGATGAGGCGCGTGTAGATCTGTCGGTGGAAAATACGCGCAACGCTGCACATAGCCAGGTTGCCCAATTAACTGTCCGGGTGCGGGGTAAAATTTTACGGGCTGAGGAGCGTACTCAGGATATATTCACTTCGATCGACGCCGTGCTGGATAAAATGTATCGACAGATTGCTCGTTACAAGGGTAGGCGCCAAAATCGTTTTCAAGTGGCTGTCGAACCGCTTCCTATCGAAGATCTTATGGAGGAAATGGGGGAGCAAGAGGGAGAGATTGTACGAGTAAAACGTTTCGACCTGTTGCCGATGTCAACCGAGGAAGCCATTGAGCAGATGGAATTGTTGGGCCACAGCTTCTACATTTTCTTCAGTGCCGATGAAGATGCGGTCAACGTGGTCTACAAGCGAGCGGATGGAAATTATGGCCTGTTACAACCCCAGTTTAGTTAAAGTTAGGGGACCTGAGGCCTTTCAGCCAGGGTGAGTATTAGATTGCTGGATAGGGAAGGGGCTCGGTCAAAAGCCGAGCCCCTTTAATTTTTTGGAGTGAGGGAGAGGGACGTTTGGATAAGCCGACCGTGTTTTTATTGGTGGGAGGGGCAGGATCGGGCCGGGTCGAGCGCGCGTTGAGATACGCTCATCAGGCAGCCGCCCGGGATTTGCTGCATCGGCTCTTGCAGACCAAATTAATTTCCCGCGCAGTGCTTGCCACCGACGATTCGACGTGGGCCGAGACACTGGCCGATTTGCCGGTGACAGTGGATTTGGACCCTCCGCGCGAAACATTTCACTTTGGCCAAAGATTGGCCGACCTGATCGAGCGCTACGGCGCGAGGCGTGTACTTTATAGCGGAGGCGCTTCGGCCCCTCTGATGGATGTGTCCGGGTGGGAATATGTCTTGCGTCGCCTCGCGGAGGAGGAGCGGCTAGTGATCACGAACAACGTTCACTCCTGTGATTGGCTGGGCATCACGCCGGTCGATGACGCCATGCCCTGGATCGCTCGGGCGGCAAGTGATAACGCGCTGGCCTGGCAGTTGGCGAACCAGGGCGGGTTTCCTGTTGAGGATCTGCCTGTTTCCGCTGCGACTCGTTTTGATTTGGACACACCGCTCGATTTGTTGATGGTGCACCGTCACCCCGGCATTGGGCCGCATTTGCGCGTTTTCTTGGATGGCCTGGGATGGCAAGTGCCTCAGCTGGACTTGATCCTGGCCGAGATGAGGCGCGAGGGGGGAAGTTTGACCGTGGTGGGTCGGGTTTCTTCGGCAGCTTGGATGGCCCTGGAGCGCGGGACGCGTTGTTGGGTGCGTGTCTTTGCCGAGGAGCGCGGCATGCGGGCCAGCGGCCGGCAGAGTCGGGGTGAAGTGCGTTCCTTGCTATCCGACTATATCGATCTGCTCGGCGTCCAGAATTTCTTCGAGGAACTGGCGAGTTTGACCAATGGGGTGTTTTTCGACAATCGCGTGCTTTTGGCGGCTCGAGGCCTGTGGCCTTCCGCTGTCGATCGATTTAATTCCGATCTTTGTCGCTGGCAGGACGTGCAAGAGCCCTTTTTGCGCCAATTTACTCAGGCAGCGGCCGAAGCCCCTGTGCCGATTTTGCTGGGCGGGCATTCAGTAGTAGCCGGGGGTTTGATGGCTTTGCTCGAATCAGTCGCTACGGGAAAAGTGGATCATTGATGCGCAGAATTTTGTTCGTGTGCACGGGCAATATCTGTCGCTCGCCGATGGCAGAAGTTTTGTTGAGGGCCAAATTTGAGCGCGATAAGGCCAGGCGTGACTGGCAGGTCGCGTCGGCAGGTACGTGGACGGTCGATGGGCGATCGGCCAGCGAGCACGCCATAGCCGAGATGGTGCAGCGGGGACTCGACCTGGGAGATCATCGTTCGCGCAACGTGACCCGCGATATGATGGCGCAGGCCGATTTGGTACTGGTGATGACGCGCAACCACGTTGAAGCGTTGGAAAGCGCGTTCCCCGATCAGGCACACAAAGTCCATCTGCTCAGCGAGGTGACGGGAGGGAGCGGCGACGTTGAGGATCCCTACGGTGGCTCGCGACAGGATTACGCCCAGGTCGCCAGAGAGTTGGAGCGATTCCTCGACGAGGGATATGAGCGGATCGTGGGCCTTGCGGCGAAAGACCCTTGTGAAGGACCCTAAAGGTTTCCAGAACCTTTAGGGTCTTTCACAATCACTAACCCAGCATCCGACGAATCTCGTCTATCAGATCCTCTGCTTCTAGCACCGCGCGATCCTTGGACCAACGCGCCTTGACCTCCACGCCCCCGGCCTCTATGCTGCGCTGGCTGACTGTCACGCGGATGGGGCAGCCAATCAAATCAGCGTCGGCGAATTTGACCCCGGCCCGCTCATCCCGGTCATCGTACAACACCTCGAAGCCCGCCGCCTGCAATTGCTCGTAGAGCGCATCCCCCTGATCGAGGATCGATGCGTCGTCGCCCAGGGTGAGCAGGTGGATTTGGAAGGGGGCCACAGTCGGCGGCCAGATGATTCCATGATCGTCGTGATGGGCCTCGATGATGGCGGCCATCAAGCGGCCCACGCCGATGCCGTATGAACCCATCATGATGGGGCGCTCCTTCCCGTCGGCGTCCAGGAAGGTCGCGCCGACCGATTCTGCGTAGTGGGTGCCCAGCTTGAAGCAGTGGCCCAACTCGATAGCCGATTCGGCCTTCAGCATCCCCTCGCAGTGCGGGCACAGGAAACCATCCTGGGCCTGGGCGATGTCCTCTATGAGCGTGACCTCGAAATCGCGGGGATAGTTGACGCCGGTCAGATGATAGCCGGGGCGGTTGGCCCCGGCGACGAAATTATGCCCGGCCTGGATGGACGGGTCGGCGATGACGATGACGCCCGTCTCCTCGCCCGATTTCCGCACACTTAGGCCGATCGGCGAGCCGTACCCCGGTTCGCCGCCCACGGCCCGGACTGCGTCTCCCGTCGCCGTATCGAGCGTCCCGCCGCCAAGCACGTTCAACAGTTTCGTCTCGTTGACCTCCAGATCGCCCCGGATGAGCGCCATCACCAGATGCTCTTCGTCGTTCTTCGTCCAGGCGTAGAACACCACCTTGAGCGTCTGGCACGTCGGCACGCCCACGAAAGCGGCGACGTCGGCGATGGTTTCGCAATCGGGGGTGGCGACCGGTTGAACCTCCTCGGCCGCTTGTGCCTCGACCGGCGCCAGCTTGAACTCGGCCCGCTCGACGTTCGCCGCATAACCACACTCTGTGCAGCGGATGAAGGTATCCTCACCGTCGGGGTGGGGCAGCATGAACTCGTGGGAATCGGCGCCGCCCATCATCCCCGTGTCCGCCTCGACGGCGATGGGTTCGAGACCGCAGCGCTCGAAAATGCGCTCGTAGGCGGCGATGATCTTGGGGTAGAATTCGTCCAGCCCTGCTGCGTCGACATCAAGACTGTAGGCGTCTTTCATCCGGAACTCGCGCACGCGCAGGAGCCCGCCCCGGGCACGCGGTTCGTCCCGTATCTTCGTCTGGATGTGATAGACGACCTGGGGAAGATCCCGGTAGGAGTTGATCTCCCGGCGAGCCAACTCGGCGACGACCTCCTCGTGGGTCATCGCCATGGCGTAATCGTGCCCGCTGCGGTCCTTCACCCGTACCAGGGCCGGTCCCACGCTATACCATCGCCCTGTCGCCTGCCACAGTTCGGCCGGGTGCATCACCGGCATCAGCATCTCCTGCGCGCCGATGGCCTGCATCTCCTCGTGCAGGATCTTTTCGATCTTGCGCGCCGCCCGCCAGCCCATCGGCAGGTAGCTATACAGGCCAGCGCCCAGGAAGCGCACCAGCGCGGCGCGGAGCGCCAGTTGATGACTGGTCAACTGGGCGCCGGTGGGAGATTCGCGCAGCGTGTGCCCAAAGGTATGCGAGATTTTCATTTGTTTCCTCCTTTTAGATAACGGCGCAAAAGAAAACAGCCTCCCGGCTTTCGGAAGGCTGGTAAGTCACCGAGTGATTGCTGGTTGACGTGGCTAACGAGTTCCCAGCAGCGCTAACCTGCCCCCCGAATTGGGGCTGGGTACGGGCTGCTAGGGATGGGGTATGCGCTCATAGCCATAGGGTGTTTGTCTCCTGCTGACCCGTATGTTAACACAAGACGATGTACCTGTCAACTCTCGTTTTCCCGTTGTCTTGTCCACTTGATTGATTTGCGCTACAATCTCCTATCCCGGACAGAGCCGTAACCAATAAGGAGCGCCTCGTATGCAAAATTCTTGCACAAAAAACAAGACTCTATCAAATTCGCTTTCTGGAGATCATTGATGCGCGTTGACCTACACATTCATACGATAGCCTCTGACGGCTGCTGGCGTCCCTCCACGGTCGTGGACGAAGTTGAAAAGCGCGGGATCGGGCTTTTGGCCGTCGCTGACCACGATACGGTCGCCAACGTAGGCCCGACGGAGACACTCGTCCGCCAGGCCGGTTTGAGTTTTCTGCGGGCGGTGGAGATCAGTTCGTTTCTGGACGGGGACGTCTTTCACGTGCTGGCCTATGGTTACGATCCCGACGACGCGGCGTTCTTGGCGTTTCTGGCGGAGAACGAGGCCCGGTTGATGGGCACCAACGTCCAAATTATCCACAGTCTCATCGCGGCGGGTTGCGCCCTCGACGTAGATGATTACCTGGCCTACGAGTTCATCCGGGGACGGGGCGGTTGGAAGGCGCTCAATTTCTTGATCGACCGGGGATTCTGTGCCGGCGTGGGTGAATACTTCGAGCGCATAGCGCCCAACGTCAGCATCGACTGGTCAGTTTTTCCCCATCCGGCCGAGGTCATCTCTCACATCAGCGAGGCTGGTGGGACGTCCATTCTGGCCCATCCCGGCGCCAACTTGCATTTAGCGAAGGGGTCGTCGGCGTTGCAACCTTTTCTGGACTTCGGCGTCGCCGGGCTGGAGTGTTATTCCTCTTATCACGACGAGGCCGCGACGAATGTCTGCCTCGATTGGTGCGCCCGTCACGACCTGCTCGTGACGGGTGGCTCCGATTGTCACGGCGGATTTGTCGGGCGTGAACTGGGACGCCCGGCGGTGAACGTCGCCGACCTGCGCCTGGGCGATCTCGCCGGGCGGATCGTGCGGTGATCGGCGCCCGGCTTCAGCGCAGTTCAATGTATTGCAGGGGTGCAGGCATGAACAACAGGATGAATATGGCCAGCATCACGATCCCCAGTGCGATTCGTTTCCGGTCGAGTTTCATCGCGTCGTTGAGAGGCGGCGGGTGTCTGCTGTTGAGGAACATGTTCAGTCCGCCCCACGTGATCCAAAACCCCCCGGCGTTATTCCCACTGAATAATAACCATCCCCCCCATCCGATCATGGCGACGATGGCGACCCGGCCCAATCTATTGGCCCACTTCCCCAGGAGCGCGTAGGTGATGTGGCCGCCATCCAGTTGGCCGACCGGGATCAGGTTGATCATCGTAATCAGGAGCCCAGCCCATCCGGCGAAAGCGACGGGGTGAAGCCACACGTCTACCCCGTTGCTGGGCAGGATTCTGCCAAATACCAGGTATTTAAGTCCCAGATAGAGCAGCGAATTCCCTTCCTGTATGATGTTTTCCGCGTGGGACGGCGGCGCTTGAACGGTGGAGAGCGACAGCCCCAGGATGACCAGCGGGATGGCGACGATCAGCCCCCCCAGGGGGCCGGCGATGCCGATGTCGAACAACGCTTTGCGGTTGCGCATCGGCGCTTTCTGCACGATGACGGCCCCCATCGTTCCTATCAAGCTGAGGGGCATCGGGATGAAGTAAGGCAGGCTGACCGGGGATCCATAGCGCTGGGCGACGAAATAATGGCTCAGTTCGTGAGCCAGGAAGATGCTCATCAGTGTAGCCGCGAAAGGTATCCCCCAGTGGAGATGGGTGAGCGGCATAGTGAGCGCTTCGAGGCTCTCTGGGTCGATGAACATATCAGCCTCTTGCAGTGCGTTGGCCGCGCCGATGTACAGGACACTGAACAGAGTTGCCAGAAATAGCGCCGCGTTGACCCACAGTCGGCCGGGCCTCCTGTGTTTTTCCACACCTTTGACGATGATCACTTCGTGCCCATCGCCGGACCATTCGCGCAGGGTGGGGGTGTAATCAAGTCGTTCGAAGCGTCGTTCTATCTTTGGGAAAGCGGTCTCAGGATCTTCCAGCAAATGTCCGCGAAAAGCAATCGCGTCGTCGGGAGCCTGGAGAATTTCGTAATCGTCGATCCTCATCAGATCTGTGAGCTGGCGCCGGAACTGGGCAATGATGGTCAATTTGTCGCTGGTGGAGAGATGAGTCCGGTCGCTATCTTGATTTTCTGGTCTCATTGAATGTTTTTTACTCCCTGTAGCTAATTGGTGCCTATCCGGTGAAATTCTTGTTTTTTTGTGCAAGAATTTTGCAAACGAAGGCCCCCTTATTGGTTCCGGCTCGGAAGCGTAGCGGCTTCGTCCAGGATAGGAGATTATACCGCATAAGGGAAAAACGTAAAGCCAGGGCTATCCAGCCTCTGCTCCGGCCGGGATAAGACCTCGGGAGTTGGGCGCCAAGAGCCTGGGAAGCAAATCCCGCCTTGATCCGCCTCGAAATGTCGTTTGACGGCGCGCGTTTGAAACTTCCGAAGTCTGCTGGGACAGCAGGTCATCAGGATGATCCCATGACGTCGAACTTCTCCATCTGTTTCTGGATCTCGTCGATGTGCGTGCCAGGCCAGTAGACGCGCTCGCAACCGGGGCAGCGACGGAATTCAGTTTGCGTTTTCGCGACGTAAGGCGGGACACGTTTGGCAGCTTCGGCCTGAGAGATAGGTGTCAGGGGGCCATTGCACACCGGGCAGCGGGAGAGCGCCGAGTCGGGCGGGGCCCCCAAGGCCTCTTGCACTTCTCGTATCTGTTCCTTCAAATCCTCGGAGCGGATGAATAGCGTGCGCAATCCCTTGCGCTCCGAAAGCTCGTGATCGCGGGTGAGCAGCACACGCCCCTCGGCCCGCGCCCGGCGCGCCAGCTCCGGGTCGGCCGCCTCGTTCTCGTAAGCGGTGTCGTAGCCCAACAGCCGCAACCACTTGGCCAGCGAACCGAGCATACAGTCGGCCAGAAGTCGAAGTCGTCCGTCGTTCATCACGTCTCCCATCTCACTTGGCGAAAACGATAGAGTCTGGTAAGATTGATCCAACCAACCAACCAACCAATATACCAATTTGCCAGTATACCAA
>DSAR01000332.1 GCA_011046405.1 Chloroflexota bacterium
TCCCGCAGCGCGACGTGGCGATAATCGGCCGCCAGGGTCGAGACGACGGCGAGCAGGGAGAAGAGCAGGACGCCGCCGTCGAGAGGGGAGAGAGGGGAGAGAAAGGAAAGAGAAGAAAGAGAGATGAGAGGAGAGGAAGGAGGGGAGAGGAAGGAGGGGAGTTGATGGAGGAGCCACGTTCCGAAGGTGGTGAGCAGGACGATCTCCGCCATCGCAAACGACTTACCCAGCAGTGGGCGCGGGTGCATGTAAAACGGGGCGGTCAATATCACCAACGTCAACCCAACCTCCAGGCGCCGCCAGATCAGTATCGCCAGCGCCAGCCACCCTAACAGCGCCAGCGGCAGCCAGGGGGAGAAATAAAACATCCCAGCGGCGATCAAGGCCGCCCCCCAGGTCAGCCAGCTGGCATCTTGCCCCTCCACCCGGGTTTCCAAGCGCCCATATTTCGCCTCGCGGCCCCAGGTGATAAATCCTATCGTCCCAATCAAGAACGCCGTAGCTAACACCGCTGCGACCGTCAATCCCCAGCGATAGACACGCACATCCGGCGTGCGAGCGACGCGCCACCCGAGCAGGGGCCACTGGGACCAGCCCCG
Source organism: Chloroflexota bacterium (assembly GCA_011046405.1). GTDB lineage: Bacteria > Chloroflexota > Anaerolineae > B4-G1 > B4-G1 > DSAR01. The sequence goes on from DSAR01000332.1 coordinate 600, forward strand.
TTCGGCGACGACGAGCGCTTCGTGCGGCCCATCGTCCAGTCCCTCGGCTACCGGGATGGTATCGACCCGGGACGTGTAATCGGGCGCGGTCAACACCAGGTAAGCGCCGCGCTCGTCCCGGGGTAGCAGAGGGGCCGGCGCGCCATCGACGCTGACGAAGAGATAGCCCCGGTAATCGCCCCGCCGCACCCGCAACGCGAAATCGGTGCCGGTGAAGGGGATCGTCACCCGATCGGTCCCTCGCTGGCTGCCTGTCTCGCTGGGATCGGCCCCCAGTTCCGAAAACGCCCAATCGCCCTCCCACTCGGCCTCTCCGGTGAGCGGTGTGTACGTCGTGACCCGCGCCCTCGCCAGCACCCGCTGCCGGGCGATCCAAATACCGCCTGCCAGCACCAGGCAAAGCGTCAAACCGAGCGCGCAGATCCGCACGTACAACAGAGAACGACGAGGTTTCATCAAAATCACCTACCATCCCCAACGGACGGCCGACACGCTGCCCTCATCAGTCAACTGTCCCACATCGTCACCAGCGACCGATAGGAGATAGAGATTCCCCTGGTAGACGACGATCAGACGCTGCCCGCCCGGCCCCCAGGCCAGTTCCGGGTAATTCAGGCCCGGTTCCTCGGCCGGCGGGAAAAGGTGCCGCCGATCAGAGCCATCCCGATCCATCACGTAAAGCTCGTAACCGCTGGTGTGGCTGACGTAGGGGCTGCGCGCCCGCCCGAACACGATCAGCGAACCCTCTGGCGCGTATTGGGGCGCCGCCCACATACCAGCCTCGCTGGAAAGTTTCGCCGTGATGACGCCATTGGCCGACAAGACCCAAACGTCGAAGACGGGGCTATCCTCGGGCGCCTGTCCTGTCGGGGCCGGACCGTGCAGCGTGGTGACGACGAAGTTTCCTTCCGGCGACCAACTGACCGACGGCGTCCACACCCAGGCGGCGTAGGTGCGATACGGCGCAAACCGGGCCAGGGCTCGCCTTTGAGCATCGACGATCTGGATAATGCCCACCTCGTCGGCGCGGGCGTAGGCCAGGCTCCCCCCGTCCGGCGACCAGGCATAGGTCATCCCCCACCAGCCATACGAACCGCCGGCGCTGGGACCAAGAATGATCCTCGGCCTGGCCGCCTGCTCGTCTCGAAAAGGCACACGGACCACCCACAGATCGTTCTCCGCTTTCCAAGGCGGGTTGCCGTCGGCAGGGGCGCCGGTCGAATAGGCCACCCGGCACCCGACTGTCTCCGGATCAACCCGGCAATTGGGCTCCCAGGCCGCCCACAGGACGTTCTCTATCCCCAGCCGAATTGGCTCCGCACCGGCGGTCGCCGTCTCAATGGCCCACAGTTCGTTGAACGGCGCCCCACTGCTGGCCCCACTACTGGCCCCACCACCGGTCTCGGTCGGCACGCGGGTGAAGAGCAGGTAGGCGCCATCCCGAGAAAGCGAGAAGACGCGGCCATCCAGGTCGCTCTCGTGGGTCAGGCGGCGTTGGTTGGCGCTCGTGGTCTGGATAACCCAGGCGTTGTGATTAGCCAGATAAGCCACGGTCCCGCTGATAGGCGTCGGCCCGCGCTCTGGCTGCACGCCAATGAGGATTACCTCGGCCCGCGGATTGCGGATCATCACCCGGCGCACCTGTCGCCGATCCACCTCGACGCCGTCCTCCAGTGTGACGCGATAGGCCAACTCCTCGATCCCAGAGATACCGGGTTCCAGCAGGCGCGTCTCGCCGGCCGGGATGGAGGCATCGCGCACAGTCCGACGCTCGAAGGGAATCTCCCGCTGCTCGATCTCGGTCCACACCTCGACCCGCCGGACCTGGACGAGCAACCCCGCCTCCAAGAAAGTCGTCTCGGCAGGCGAGACGTAGTCATCCTCGTCCAACGTGACGTTGGCCTCCGCCAACAGCTGGCGGACGGTGCGCGCCTCGGTGGTGATCGTCCGGGTCTCGCCATCGACGAGCAGCCTCACCGTCTGCGCCCCGGCCGGCGCCATCGGCACGCACGCCGCCAACAGAAGCGGTAAAAGAGAAAGCAGCAGGAAGATACAGGAGATTTTGCCCATAGTAGAGGAATTATACCATCACAGGCAAGGTGAGACAAAAAAACAGTCGGAGGGAAACGTAGCGGTTTCAAGACCTTTGTGAAACAATCTGGGGATGAAGCGGATGGGTGTCAAACGCACGTGAGGTATGTCGCTATGGCCCACCCTTCACTTCATCGGGCCAGCGTATCTTCTCAATAAACCGGGGGCTTGTTCGTAGTAGGCGCTTCAGCGCCCCTAAAAGCGCACTAAAGCCGCTATATAGCGCGCTATATAGCGCGCGCACTCCGAACAGATTCGCCCCAAGTTATTGAGAAGATACGGGCCAGCGATATTCGATGAGTGTCGGGAACTCGCTGGCCGCCTCGGCCTGGCGGACGATGTGTCTGATAGGATTCATCCCGATCAATAAACGCCACCGGCGAGGGGCGGCCGCGAGCGCCATCCCCACCACCTGCCCCGTGTGCTGGCTGAGCACGGGCGAACCGCTCATCATAGCCGGATTGAACGAAGCGTCCATCAACATCCACGCGCCGGACTCACCGACCGACTGAACAGTACCCGCTAACATGCGCCGCCCGCCATCCCCATCCCCCAAGCCACTGAACAACGTCACCCGCTCGCCGGGCTGAGGCGCGCCGCGCGGGTCAGGCGTCAGCACCCACACGGGATCGACCGGCCCCGCCGGGCGCAACAGGACGCAGTCCATCGCCAGCGTCCCATCGGGACGTCCCGGCGGGCCCCACAACGTATCGAACACGAGCGCCTGGTCCGCCTGCCCGGCGACGCGCAACGTCACCCGCTCTGGCAAACGAGCGGCGTTCCCCAGCGCGATGCTGTGGGAAGCCATCACGCCCACCACGTCGCCGCTTTCTAACGCGAGGAGGAACCCGCTCCCCGCCAGCCTGGGTGATTCTTCTCCGTATGTCACCAGCGCCCGCAACCCAACCGGCCCCGGCGGCAACGGCGCTCGGGACGCGAGGATGGTCGGCGGCGGCGGTGTGGGGTCCGGCGCCTGCCCCACCGGCGTCCGCGAGATGATCAAGGCCAGCCCGGCCCCGCCCACGAGCAACGCGGTGAGCAATGCCAACAATCCGCCGCGCACGATGAATGTCACGTTCAACGAGCGCATGCCCTTCTCCCGCTTATCATCTCACTGCCCGCCTTTGAAGCGGGCCACCCACTGCGCCGTCAGTTGCAGGTAGAGATCGCCAAAATGCGCGCTGGGCTCGACGTAGGACCCTTCGACCCACTCGTTGAACGAATGGAGCATGATAAAATCCGGCTGGGTGGGCAAAACCGCCTCCCAGGTGCGGGCGTAATAAGCACCGCCGGCCCGGTCACGGGCAAAGGGCGCGCTGCTGACCCGCAGATCAACGCAATGGGACTGTCCGGAATTCACGTCGTTCCAACCCGGCATCACCGTTCCCACCCACAGTTTTGGCTGACCCGACTGCTGCTCCCAATCGCGCACCCACCCCGCCCACCTGGACGCACTGGCACAGGCGTTGGGGCAGCAGGCGTGATCGATCTTGTAGACGTACAACCCATCGAAGACCGCCAGGTAATCGGCCTTCAAGCCCTCGGCAATCCACCACGTCCCGCGCCCCGGGTCCACCGCCTGCCGGATCTCCGCCCAGCGGGCGACGGCCGTCGCCGTGTCCTGATCGGAGGCCGGACGCGCGCCGCTGGCGTTGGGCACCCGGTACATGTCGCTGAACATGATGACCGGCTTCCCGCCTGCCCGGAAGAAACGTGTGTGCCCGCTGTACGTATTGATGACGTGATGCAAAGCATCCACCACCCCTTGCTGATTGACGCCCGGCAGGATGTGATAGAGAAACGTCACCGTCGAGTTGAAAGCGTCGGGGGACTGATGCAATACCTGGGCGAAATTGGTATCGGTGCGGTCGCCAGGGGCAAACCAATGCACGGCGAACCCGTCCAGGCCGGCCGCCTGGGCCTGCCCGATGTGGCGGGCGATCACGCCGGCGTCGTCCGACTGGTATCCTCCGCCCTGGGGCGCGTCGCCGGCCGACGTGCAGCCGGTCTCCCAGGTAGATGGATCGTACCAGGGGAAATAATTGGCTAGGACAGCGGGTGCGATCTCTGGATGATGGGCCACCGTTTCGAGAGCGGTCGACGCAGGTTCGCGGGGGGCGTGTGGCGAGGGCGCCACGGTAGGTGTCGAGACAGCCATCGGTTCTGGGGTAGCGCTCGGCTCAGGGGGATGGGTTGCCGATGGTGCCAGTGATGGTGTGGGGGTTGGGGAAACCGTATCTGTGGGTTCTGGCGCCGGTGTCGAGGTGGACGTCTGTGTCGGCACCGGGGTAGCGGTGGCGCTCGCCACGGGTGAGGGCGTCCAGGAGAGCATAAAAGGGGGTGTGAGAGAAGGCGCAAACACGAGCGCCCCCATCTCTTCCGGCGACGGAGTGAGCGCCACCTGTTGCCAACCCAAGATCAACACCAACGCGATTGCTAAGACCAGCCACCATTTGCGTTTCGCTATTCGCTTGAAAAGTATGTACACGGAAACCTCCATCGTCTGCTTCTCGCACGCATTCTATCACGAGATGTCCTCAAAAGCCAGTTTCTAATGGGATTCTAACAGAATAAAAACGTGTTTCAAATAACCTTATGGGATAATGGGCCCTAACCAACCATACGCTTGTACAGTGAAGCAGGACTTGGCGGTCAAAGCCCGCTATTGGTTCTGGAGCCGTAACTGCTCAAGCCAGCCCCTTGCTGCGATGGAGAGTGGGGGCCCCCGCCCATCCGCTGAAAACGGACGGTAGGCTGAGCAGTTACCTGGAGCCCTTTGTATGCGAGGTTAAAACCGAACGGTTATGTCTGCGTATAACGAAAATACTGAGGTGAATATATGTTGTTACCACTTGTTAAGAAGAACGAGGAAGAAAACGTAATCCATCATCAGGATGGCCATCTTTCTGCGCTGCCGGTGTTGCCTTTGCGAAACGTCGTATCGTATCCCCACGCCCTCCTTCCACTGGCGGTGGGTCTACCGCGCTCCGTTCAGTTGTTGGAGGATGCACTTGACGGAGACCGTTTGATCGTCCTGTTGGCTATGACCGATCCCACAGTCGAAGAACCAGGATCCGAAGGGGTCTATCAAATCGGCACGGTCGCTCAAATTGAGCGGGCCTTGCGCCTGGAGGATGACACGTACCAGATCGTCGTCCATGGGTTAACGCGCGTCAAAGTATCACGTTGGATAGCCGACGAGCCATATCTCAAAGCCGAGGTCGATATACTGCCGGAAGGAAAAGCCGAAGAAGCTGAAATCGAAGCCTTGAGACGCGAGCTCCTCGCCGTCGCCCGGCGTCTGGTCTCCTTCATGCCCCAGGTACCCGAAGGGGTCGTGGATATGTTGGCCCAGATCAAGGACCCGACGATGTTGCTCTACATGCTCGCCTCCAATATCCAGTTGCAGGTCGAGGAAGCTCAGAAGATCCTGGAAGCCGAAAACGTGGCCGAACAGATGCAAGCGTTGCTCCAAATCATGCGTCACGAATTGGAAGTGACGGAGATTGGCCAACAAATCCGCGAGGAAGCCCAGTCGGAGATGGAAAAGACGCAACGGGATTACTACCTGCGGCAACAGCTCAAGGCGATCCAGAAAGAACTGGGCGAAGATGAGAACGATTCAGAGGCCGAAAATTACGAACAGAAGATTGAGGAGGCCAACCTGCCCGAAGAGGCGCGAAAAGAAGCCGAACGGGAATTGAGCCGACTCTCGCAACTCAGTCCACAATCGGCCGAGGCGGGCGTGATCAAAACTTACCTGGATTGGCTAACCGATCTGCCGTGGAGCACGCTTTCGGACGATAACCTGGATCTCACTCACGCCGAAGTGGTGCTGAACGAGGATCATTACGGATTGGAGAAGGTCAAGGAACGGATCCTGGAATTCCTGGCTGTGCGCAAGTTGCGGCTGGAACGCGGCGTCGAAGACGAGGAAGAAGAGAACGGGACCACGATTCTATGCTTCGTGGGACCTCCCGGGGTCGGAAAGACCAGCCTGGGACGGTCGATCGCCCGCGCCCTGGGTCGCAAGTTCACCCGGATGAGCCTGGGCGGTATGCGAGACGAAGCCGAGATTCGCGGCCACCGCCGCACCTACATCGGCGCAATGCCCGGCCGGATCATCCAGGCCCTGAAGCGGGTGGAAACACGCAATCCCGTCTTCATGCTGGACGAGGTCGACAAGATCGGAAATAGCTGGCGCGGGGATCCAGCCAGCGCGCTGTTGGAGGTCTTGGACCCGAAACAGAATTACGCGTTCCGCGATCACTACCTGGACGTAGACTTCGATTTGAGCGACGTCTTCTTCATCACGACGGCCAATACGTTGAGCACGATTCCGGCGCCGCTGCGAGACCGTATGGAGGTCATCGAAATCGACGGCTATACCGAATATGACAAGGTGCAAATCGCCCAGGGCTTCCTGGTACCCCGGCAAATCAGGGCCAACGGGCTGGAAGAAAATGAGGCCCGCTTCACCGAGGATGGCATTCGAACCATCATTCGCGAACACACCCGCGAGGCTGGTGTCCGCAACCTGGAGCGAGAGATCGGGCGCGCGCTGCGGAAGGTCGCCACAGAAATCGCCACCTGCGACACGGCCTGCGACGTGGAGATCGACGCGGATAAGGCCCGGGAGTTCCTGGGCAAGGCGCGCTATCGCGACGAAGCCCAGTTGAGAACCGAGATCCCCGGTGTGGCGATCGGGTTGGCATGGACACCCACCGGTGGCCAGGTGCTCTTCGTCGAAGCCCGGGTGATGGAAGGCAAGAATAACCTGATCCTGACCGGCCAGTTGGGCGACGTGATGAAAGAATCGGCCCGTATCGCCCTCAGTTACGTGCAGGGCAAGCTGGAAGCGCTCGGCCTGCCAGCCCAGCAATTGGAGGATAAGGTCATTCACCTCCACGTGCCGGCGGGAGCCATTCCCAAGGATGGCCCCTCGGCAGGCGTCACCCTGGTCACAGCGTTGGTCTCTGAACTGACCCAACGCTCGGTGCACGGTGACGTGGGTATGACGGGCGAGGTCACGCTCCAGGGACAGGTGTTGCCCGTCGGCGGCATCAAGCAGAAAGTCCTGGCCGCCCACCGGCAGGGACTGAAAAAGATCGTCCTGCCCCAGGCCAACGAGGTCGACCTGGACGACGTCCCGGAGGAAATCCGGGAAGAATTATCCTTCATCCTGGTCGAACACCTGGACGACGTACTGGAAGCAGCCATCACGCCAAAGCTCACGTTCGAGACGGCCGAGGAAAATGGGATGGAGGACGTGCTGGGCAACAATGGGCCTTTGCGACCGGTCGCCGAGTCTATCATGTGCAACTAGACGTAGCGATAAAGACCTGCTCAGTGCTTTGAGCAAAAGGCCCCGGATTGTATCCGGGGCCTTTTGCCTGTCTGCTTTGGCGTTCATACCTCGATTTCAGCCCAGCGACACACCCTCTCGCTGATCCCCCTCCACCCACTTGAGTTCTAACTGGAGAGATTGTTTCCTGCCGGGCTTCTTGATCTTTTCTTTGACCTTGACGCTGAAACTGACTTGGTTGGGCAAAAGCAAGCTGACATCCTGATCACCTCCTTTGATTCGAAAATAGATTGAGCGCTGTTGGTTGCACAAAACACACACACTTTGTAAAATAAGGTCCGATGCCACACCAACTACCGATCTATATTATACACACAGGAGAAATATGCCAACCATCAGGTATCAGCGACTGCACGAGAAAGCGTCCGCTCCCGAGAAAGCGTCGACAGGCGCCATTGGCCGGGACCTCTGCGCAACCATCGACGAGCCGCTGACGCTCCGTCCCCAACAGATCGCCCGCATTCCAACAGGTCTCGCCGTGGAGATTCCCGACGACGTTGCCATGCTCATCGTCCCACGCAGTGGCCTCGCCAGCAGAGGGATCGTGGTGCTCAACTCACCGGGCCTCCCCGATTGGGATTACCGGGGGGAGATCCAGGTCATTCTCGGAAATGTCCTGGGCGAGCCCTACACCATAGCGCCAGGCGAGCGCATCGCCCAGGTCCTATTCACGCCCATCATCGACGACGTGACATTCGAGATATGTGACAATCTATCAGAAACGGAGCGAGGGGCCGGCGGTTTCGGTTCCACCGGGCGGCGAATGGAGGATTGAGAGGGATGGGGATTTGACAGAACCCCCAGAGCGTGTTAACATTTTCATCATGATGGCTTTAGATAAAACCAGCAAGACAAAATGCACCGTCAGGCAGCAGGGCGCAGGCCTAAGCGGTGCGTTTTTTGTATCACGATGAGCGCGCGCCAGCTACCCACATTGACTCAACATAAAAACGGAGAAAAAACATGAGTGAAAAACTTCGCATCATCCCCCTGGGCGGCCTGGGAGAAGTCGGCAAAAATATGATGTGCATCGAATACGGTCGTGACATCCTCGTCATCGACGCCGGCATCATGTTCCCGGAATCAGACATGTTGGGCGTCGATTACATCATCCCCGACTGGGGATACCTGCAGGATAAGAAGGACCGGGTACACGCCATCGCCATCACCCACGGCCACGAGGATCACATCGGCGCGCTGCCCCACTTCCTGGAAGAATTCAACGTCCCGGTTTATGCCACGAGATTGACCCAGGGTCTCATCGAGGTCAAGTTGAAGCGCAATCGCCCCCCGGCGCCGGTGACGCTCAACACGTATGCCCCGGGAGACGTCATCCCCATCGGGCCTTTCACGATCGAACCGTATCACGTCTGCCATTCCATCCCGGATGGCGTGGGGCTGGGCATCACGACGCCGGCTGGCCTGATCGTGCACAGTGGCGATTTCAAGTTCGACCACACGCCGGTGGACGGTTGGCCCACCGACTATGCCAAGCTGGCCGAGTTCAGCGGGCGAGGGGTACTGGTGCTGCTTTCCGACAGCACCAATGCCGGTCAACCGGGCAACACCGCGTCGGAGGCCGTCCTGAACGAGGCGTTTCACCAGGTCATGCGCGACGCGCCTGGCCGAGTGATCGTCGCCACCTTCGCCTCGCTCATCTCGCGCATCCAGCAGGTCGTCGACGTCGCCGCGCAGCGCGGTCGCAAGATCGCCATCGCCGGCCGCAGTATGGCCGAGAACACCAAGATGGCGCGCAAATTGGGCTACCTCGACATCCCCGACGAGACGTTAATCCCGCTGGGGGAGATCGACCATCTCCCGCCCGACAAAGTAGTCATCATGGCGACCGGCACACAGGGGGAACCGACAGCCGTGTTGAGCCGCCTGGCCATTGGCGAGCACCGTTCGTTGAGCATCCAGGAGGACGATACGGTCGTCTTTTCTTCACACACGATCCCGGGCAATGAGGAACTGATCCATCGCGTCGTCAACCGGCTCTTCCAACAGGGGGCTGACGTCCATTACGACCCGCTCTCGCCGGTTCACGTCTCCGGACACGCCAGCCAGGAAGAGCAGAAGCTGCTCCTCAACATCCTCAAACCCCGCTTCTTCGTCCCCATCCACGGCGAACTGCGTCACCTCAAGCAACATGGAAAAAACGCCCGCCAGGTAGGGATCCCGGCCGAAAACATCGCCGTGGTCGAGAACGGTTACGAACTGACCTTCGGCGACGAACTGGAGGTCGGCAAACGGGTGCCCGGCGGCTACGTCTTCGTGGACGGAAAACGGGTGGGCGAGATCGGACCGAGGATCATGCGCGAGCGAGAGATCCTGGGACGGAACGGTTTCCTGACGGTGATCCTATGCTACGACCGGGACAGCGGGCGTCCGGTGTCTCAACCGCACATCGTCACCCAGGGCTTCGTCTACGAGCCCCAGGCCAGGGAACTCCTGGACCGGGCATCAGACGTCGCTCGATCAGCCGCCCAGGTCAAACCCGGCACCCCGCCACAAGCGGTCGAGCCGGCGATCGAGAAAGCGCTGGCCAAATTCCTCTACCAGGAGACGCGCAGCAGACCGGTCGTGATTGCCAAGGCGATCGAGCACGGGGTGTAGACCACGATCACGCTCTACGCCTCGACCTGGCGCCACACCTCGGCTGCCACTTCCCGCGACCGGGCGGTGATCGCCGCTTCGTCCAGCGTGAGCAGTTCGCGGTCGCGCATCAGCGCCCGCCCGGCGCAAACGGTGGCCGTGATGGCGGAGGCCTCGACGCCGAAAAGCAGGTGCCAGGGCAGGTTGTCGGCCGTCAGCGGCGTCGTCGGGTGGTAATCGAGAAAGACCAGGTCGGCCGCCGCTCCCGCGCGCAACTCCCCCAGCGATAGGTCGGGCCAGAAGACGCGCGCCAGCCGGGCGTTATTGGCGTAGGCCAATTCCATCACCAGGCCGCCGGGCATCGCGCGGGGGTCTCGCCGAGCCAATTTGTGCACCAGGTAAGCCGCCTTCATCTCGGCGAACATCTGGTTAGAGAAACCGTCATTGCCCAATCCCAGGTTCACACCGGCCTGCTGCATCACCTCGACCGGCGCCACGCCCACGCCGTTGTTCATGTTGGAACGGGGCTGGTGGGTAACCCAGGCGCCGGTCTCGGCCAACGCAGCGATCTCCGTCTGGTCTACGTGGACGCAGTGGACGGCGATGGTCTTCGGCCCCAGGATCCCGGCGTCGTGCAGGCGGTGGACGACGCGCTGCCCGTATTTCTCCAGCGCGTCCTCTTGATCGGCGACATCCTCGGCCACGTGCACGTGGAAACCCACGCCCAGATCGCTCGCGGCGGCCACACAATCGGCCAACGTCCGCTCAGAAAGGGTCAAGGAAGCGTGCAGGCCAAAGGATGCGGCCAAGCGAGGGCGCGGGTTAGAGACCAGCGACTGGGCGAAACGCACGTTCTCGGCGATGCCGGCCTGGACGCGCTCCGGGCCATCTCGGTCGGTGACCTCGTAACATAGCGAGGCCCGGATGCCCGCCTCCTCGACCGCCCAGGCGATCTCGTCCAACGAGCCTTCAATGGCGTTCGGGCTGGCGTGGTGATCGATCAGCGTGCTCGTGCCGTGGCGCACGGCGTCCACCAGGCAGACCAGGGCCGAGTAGCGCACCGCCTCGCGGGTCAGCGCCTTGTCCAGCCGCCACCAGAGCCGCTCTAAAATCTGCGGGAAATTCGCCGCCGGCTGACCGGGGACCGCCATTCCCCGGGCGAAAGCCCCGTAAAAGTGAGTATGGGCGCAGATCGAAGCCGGGAGCACCAATTGTCCCGCCGCATCCCAGCGCTCGACGTCGGGGTAGCGCGCCGTCAAATCGGCCGATGGCCCCAACGCGGCGATCGTATCCCCCTCGATCAACATCGCTCCATCCTCGATCAGGGCCGGTTCCGCACCCAAGGTCGCCAGGCGGGCGTGTTCGATGAGCAATTGTGACTTGTCGTTTCCTGCGGTCATATCCGACTCCTTATTTATTTAGGTTCTTTGGGATTTCGCATGGCCGCGGTGAGAGATTAGCCACGAATTGCACGAATTAACACGAAAAACCCAAAGATTAGTGACAATTCGTGTCATTCGTGGCAAAAGATTGACCGCTTGCTAAGCCGAGCACGCGAACTACCAGAGAGCCTTTATTTATAAAAACGTCTGTCGTGAATTTTACTACTCGACGTTTGTGACCAAAAGCCATTTCCTAACACGAATCACACGAACGGTCGAATTTCACGAACGTTCTTTCACAATCAGATCACAATTAGAAGCCGAAATTCGTGTCATTTGTCCATTCGTGTCATTCGTGATCCAGAGATGTCGGGCAATGAATCGTGAATAAGATTTTATCCTGTTTTGGGCTGCTTGTCCAACGGATAGAAAACAGGATTTACGGATTAGTGAAAATCCACCCAATCCCGGAAATCCGTGTTCTTTATTACCCGACCCCCCACTTGCAATTCACGTACTGCGGGGTACAATATGTCTATTAGCATCATCTCTCTGTCAGCACGAGCACTCAACGAGGAATAAAACCTATGGTGAGCGTTTCTCACTCAAAGAAAAGCTTTATGGCATTCTGGCAACGGGCCAGACGAATACTTGCTATCGTTGGACTGTTGGGAGCGCTTTGGTTAGCCACACTGGGGGCGCTTGGATCAAGCGACGCTGCGTCATCTCCACTCTGCCAGCAAGAACGGTCGGGATTGGCATTGGCAAAAACGCCCGCAGCATCGGCAGCCGGTGGATCGGTGTGGAACACCCAACCTTTCACGTCCCCGCTCACGTCGCCCCTTCCATCGCCCACTGTCGAAGCAGAAATCCCCTCTCCGTCAGCCACATCGGAGCCCATCGCGTTTGTCATCACCCAAATGCGTGATAACTGGACCCGATGGAGCGCGCTCTGCCTGCTCCCGCTGTTGGTTGTGGGGATATTGTTACTCGCCCTGCGAATCTTGCGCTTGCGACGGGCAAAGCACCGGAAGGCCCCGCCCGTTCAAGATCTGCCAACATCCCTCGCGCCATCCGCTCCGTCGCCCCCAACGACAGCCTACTTGGAATACGTGGATGCACCGGGCGTTTCTCGCCGTCTTGACCTCAAGTCCACCTCGACCACGATTGGACGCGGGAAGGCGAACGACATCGTCATCACCCAGGATTTTGCCTATTGGGAGACAGTCTCTCACCATCACGCCCAGATATCTCGCCAGGCCATTGGGTGGGTGATCGAGGACAACCATTCGAGCAACGGTGTCTACGTCAACGGCAAGCGCACCGGCCGCAACCTGCTGCGCACCGGCTGGCAACTCGCCATCGGCGGCGTCACCTTTATCTTCCGCACCAATGGGAAGGAGACAGGGCCATGACAAAGAAAAAAAGCAGCAAGTGCCCCACTTGCGGTCACAGAATCGACAGAGACGCCCAATTCTGCCAGACGTGCGGTCAAGCGCTATCGCCGCCTGGTTCGACCACGCCCCTCAACACAACGACACACCGGTCGACGCGCTCACTCGACGACGACAACGACGAGCACGACACACTCACGCTTATGGCGCCCAACCGGACGTCAGACACTCAGCCGCTCCCGGGCGCCAGTTTAGCTTTTGCACCCCTGCCCGAAGGCGCGATCTTCCAGAACGGGCGTTACGTGGCAGTCGAATTATTGACGTCCAACGAAAAGTTGAACGTCTACCTGGCGACGGACGCCGTGCCAGCGAGGGTATGTCCGGTCTGTGAGGCAGCAGGTTACGACGCCCAAGAGAGATTCTGCGCCAAGTGCGGCGCCGACCTGGCCCACGTGGAAGCACGCCGTTACCGTCACCGAATCTCCGAAAGCGTCGATGGCAGAGCATTTGCAACCGAGGCCCAACTGCTGAAGATGCACCTCGAACACCCTGGCCTTTTGCTGCCGCAGGAGCACTTCATCGAAGCCCCATACGGGCCCCCCAGGCACTACCTGGTGGAGCCGGAGCAAGTGCCACCGCTGGCCGCCACCCTACAAATTCCCCAAGAACTTGAGCAGGTCCTGGCATGGGGCATATCGTTAGCTCAAGCGCTGCACCATCTACACCAGCATCACGTCACGCTTCGAGACGTGGGATTGAAAAATATCGCGATAACAGGAGACGAAGCCCAATGGACACGGATACGCGCAGCTGCCGTCATTCCACCGGCCGATCGTCCAGACGCCGGACGATACTTTGCCCAGGACGTCCAGGGCCTGGCGACACTATTGATCTACCTGGCGACCGGGCATCAAGCACACCGAGCGCAACTGCCAGAACAGGTCGACGTCATGTTCTCCAAGGCCCTGGCCGATCCGCCGCAATACAACGCATCCCAGTTTGTCGAGGCGCTGAAATACGTACGCCAGGCATTGCAGCCGCCGCAAGACGTCACGTTAGCCGTCGGTCATCGCACCGACGTGGGGCAAATCCGCTCGCTAAACGAGGATAGCCTGCTGGCTATGCGTTTCGCGCCTGATAACGCGCCTGCCAAAACGTCGATCGGCCTGTTCGCCGTCGCTGACGGGATGGGGGGGCACACCGCCGGCGACGTAGCAAGCCAATTGACCGTGCAGACGGTCGAACGTCAGGCCAACGAGAGCCTGCGCCATCTTTCACCCGCAGAAAACGTCCTGACCGATCCCCGCCGGTGGCTCGAAGCGATGGTCATGGCAGCCAACCAACAGGTCTACGAACAACGCCGCATCGCCGGCACCGATATGGGTGCTACGCTGGTGACGGCGCTCCTCGTCAACAACCAGGCCGTCATCGCCAATGTGGGGGACAGCCGCGCCTACCTGCTCACCCAAAGCGACATCATCCGAATCACCACCGATCACTCGCTGGTCGAACGTCTCGTCGCAACCGGCCAGATCACCGCAGAAGAAGCCGCCAACCATCCCCAAAGGAACGTCGTCTACCGCGTCGTCGGGGACAAGCCCGAGGTAGAGGTCGACCTTTTCCAGCGGCAACTCACCGCCGGGCAGGCGTTACTCCTGTGTTCCGACGGTTTGAGCGGTTTCGTTTCCGAAGCGATCATCTGGCGCACGTGGCGCGAAGCCCAAACGCCCCAACAAGCCTGTGACCGGCTGGTCGATTTGGCCAACCAGGCCGGCGGAAAAGACAACATCGCGGTCGTCATTGTACAAGTGGCGTACTGAAATTCGACAATGGCATATTAGACTTCCGGGGTCTAGCAACGACTCGTTTCATCAGCTGAATCGTATCTTCTCAATAAGTTGGGGAGCTGTGGCCGGTCTCCCGACCGAGCCACAGCGGGCACGGTCAGGAGA
>DSAR01000417.1 GCA_011046405.1 Chloroflexota bacterium
CGCCCGCGCGCGTGAGCTGGTGAGGCACTTTTCGACGATGCGCCGTCCGGCCCGCGAATCTCGCTCGAGGAATTCTCCCATCGCCGTCGCTAACACCGATTCCACCAGCCCCTTGATCTCGGCGTTCATCAGCTTGACCTTGGTCTGGCTCTCGAACTGTGGATCGGGGTGCTTGACACTGACGATGGCGGTCAATCCCTCGCGGGTGTCCTCGCCGGTGAAATTGGGATCCTTGTCCTTCAACACATTCGCCTCGTGAGCGAAATCGTTGATCGTGCGCGTCAGGCCGGAGCGTAACCCGGTCAAGTGAGTGCCGCCGTCGATGGTGTGAAGCGTATTGGCGAAAGCGTACACCGATTCAGAATAAGCGTCGGTGTACTGGAAAGCCACCTCGATGACCACCCCGTCGATTTCCTTTTTGGCGTAGACCACGTCGTGGACCGGTTCTCGGTTGCGATTCAGGTAACGCACGAAGGATTGAATCCCGCCCTCGAAGTAAAACGTCATCTGGCGGGGGAAAGGCTCTTCCCGCTCGTCGACCAGCTTGATCGTGACGCCCTGGGTGACGAAAGCCATCTCTCGCATGCGTTGCATCAGGGTGCTGAAGCGGAAATCGACGTCCTCGAAAATCGTAGGGTCGAAGTGGAAACTAACGGTCATGCCTTGCCCCTCCGCCTTGCCGATGTCTGCCACTGGCGCCGTCGGGATGCCACGTTCGTAGCGCTGAAAGTGTCTCCTGCCGTCGCGGGGATTGTCGACCGTCACCTCCATCCACTCAGAGAGGGCGTTGACTGCCGAGACGCCGACGCCGTGCAATCCGCCGGAGACCTTGTAACCGCCTCCGCCGAACTTGGCGCCGGAGTGCAGGACGGTCATCACCAGTTCCAGCGTCGGTATGCCCTTTTCGGGGTGGATCGCCGTCGGAATGCCTACCCCGTTATCACGCACGGTCACGCTGGAATCGGGGTGAATGGTCACGTGAATTTCGTCACACCGATCGGCCAGCGCTTCGTCAATGGCGTTGTCGACAATTTCATATACCAGATGGTGCAATGCCTTGATGTCGGTGCCGCCCACGTACATCCCGGGACGACGTCGAATCGCCTCAAGGCCCTCCAGCACTTGAATGTCGGCCGCGCCGTACTGTTCGGCCCCACTTCTCACAAGTTGTTTTTTCTTTACCATTAGCACTCCTCACACAGTGACTGCTCGCATAGATCATCGAAACAGGATGACCAGCAGAGCAGTCACATACATCTAATCAAGGTATCATCTCCATAAACCGAGGGGCTTCCCCTACTTATTGAGATGATACTAACCAAGCACTTCAATTACGATGTACTGGCCGTCGTCTGGCGCAATTCCGCGAGCTGCCCAACGCGCTCCTGATAGAACACAAACGTAGCCGCCGCCAACCCCGTCGCCACACAACTGTTACCGAAGATGCCAAGCAGCATGGACCAGGAATCCAGCGAGGGAAGTGTCCAGACGAGACCCAAACCTTCATAAATGACGAAAGTCAGCAGGAGCAATCCCAAAACCGAGGGGGCTTGCATCTGCATCAGCACAAAGCTTTCCCAGATCGCTTGCCAGAGTCCTCTTTCCCCGACCAACAAAGCAGGGACGACGAATACCATGTTCAGCGCCAGGTAAATCCCCAGACCCATCCCCAGCGCCCACATCACAAATCCCAGCACAGGCGAGATGAGGGCCATCATACCCACCACCAACATCCAGACACCGCCCAACACCACTCCGACAACGAGCAAAACAAAGGCAAAGAGAAGTACACGTATGAACTTGCCAAAATTGGTGCGGGCGGAGAGAGAAGAGTCGGCGTTCGATTGATCGGGCAAACGCGCATCGCGCACCCGGCGGGCCAGGCCATTCAAATACAAGAATCCCAGCAACAAGCCAATGGGCATCAAAAGAATCATCCAGCCCAACAAGACACCGAAATTCGAGACCGATAAAACCGTCAGATCTCCCATGGGAGAAATCGCCTCAGACAGACGCCACGCCAGCAAACTGGGCAAATGGAGTAAGGGTATCACGCTGAGCAACGAGGCCAGGTCCAACCCCTCACCGATGGTTTCCAACGTCTGGATCGCCTGGTCGATTTGCTGCGCCATGAGGGAAGTGGGCATTGCCTGTGTTCTCATCGCTATCACGATGCGATCCATCAACGGGTCCAGCGAAATCTGAGGCCCGAGCCAGAGCAGCAGATCTAGCAGCATCGGCAGGGCGACGAGCCAAAGTCGCCACCCCACGATCTCGAAACCGGCTGTTATGCTTCCAATGACGCCTAGCGGCGTTTGTTTCTCATTCTGAATGCTCATCATTTATCTTCGTAATTTTACCACAAACATAGCCATATGAAAACCCTACCTGGCATTTGCTGTCGAAGAGAAATACAAAAGACCAGGGTGATCCGGCCGCTTCCAGGTGACGCGTTGACTTCCGTCATCACCTTGCCGATAGCCCGTACGCCATCGGTGGCGGATTGTGGCCCGCTCCTGCACACGTATGCTGGACAGTTACACGACTGCAAACGTAATCCTGATATAATTGTTATATAACGCTCACAACACGATAGGGGCTGATCTGCTATAGTATGGTGGAGGATTCGCTTATTGAAAGCGATATTGAAAAATATGGATTTTGTGTTACGATACGCGCAAGATAGCGACAGACCAGGCAGGATAATGATGCATCTAGAACTTAATCCGATCCTACTACTTACTCTAATTCTCCTCTTCCAATCCAATCCTCTAATTGTCGAGCCATTGCCTCTCCCGCCCCCCCAGGAAGGGGAAATTATAACGTTACCGACGTGGTGGGCGAAATTTCCCCCAGACATCTCGCACAATGGATGGGATCGATCTGGAATGTGGGCGCCGTCAACTTCTGACACGTCCGCCGGCCACATAGCCATCGCCCCACCCGCATTACACGTCGAGACCCACGCTCCAAGAGCCATCACCCGTCACCTGACGATCACGTATGACGCTGCCCCATCTCTTCACTACACGATATACAAGATGCCCCAGGCTGTATTCAACGGTCCATATCTTCCACCGCACGCCCACGCTTCTCCAGGCCCGGGCGACCTCTACGTGGAAGCAACGCTTCGGGCTGCCATAGAAAGCGGCGAAAGCGTGGGTTACGTCATCTACCTCCACGAGCACCCCGATATCTCTCCGGCTTATGGGATGGATTGGATCGAGCGCGGCCGTTTCGTGTCGAACGCCCTGCGAGAGACCGCTAAAAGGTCTCAGGCCCAGGTGCGAGCCTACCTGGATGAACGAGACGTCGATTACCGGACATTCTGGATCGACAACGTGATCGTCGTCGAAACCTCCTCCCACGCTACTTTCGAGGGACTCCAGACGTTCCCCGAAATCGAAGCCCTGAGATCCCAACGGTCGCTAGGCCTGATCGAGCCAGACCCAGTCTCCACATCCCCAAACACGTCCGCTATCGAAACGAACATCACCCACGTGCAGGCCGACCGGGTCTGGAACGAGTTTCACGTCACCGGAGCAGACATCGTCGTGGCCAACATCGATACCGGCGTCCGCCACACCCACCAGGCCCTGGTCAAGCAGTATCGGGGCAATCTGGGGGGCGGCGACTTCGAACACGCTTACAATTGGCTCGATCCCGCCTCTGGCAGAACGACCCCCTTCGACGAACATGGTCACGGCAGCCACACAATGGGCATTATCGTCGGCGACGACGGCGGCGCGAACCGGGTAGGGATGGCGCCAGGCGCTCAATGGATCGCCTGCGACGCCTGCGCTCACAGGAACTGTTCCACCGCGGCGATCCTGACCTGCGCCGAATGGATCGTCGCGCCATATCCCGAGGATAACCCAGAAGCTGCTAACGCCGATCTCCGCCCTCACGTCGTCAACAATTCCTGGGGCGGTTGCCATACCGCCTACGATCCCTGGTTCCAGGGCGTGGTCGATGCATGGCACGCGGCCGGCATTTACCCGGTCTTTTCCAGCGGCAACGTCGACGCATACCCCTGCCCCTCATCAGCCGCCTGTGGAACAGTGGGAAACCCGGCCCGCTATGGCAACGTCACCGCCGTAGGTTCCACCGGGCAAAGTAACGGCCAACTCGCCAGTCATTCCCTGTGGGGGCCGACCGATAACCTGGATGCCGTCAACCCGCGTGGTTATCCCGACCTCAAACCACAAGTCGTGGCGCCTGGGGTGGGCATTCGCTCGGCCCATCGCACCGAAGACAACGCGTACACCGCGATGAGCGGCACGTCTATGTCCGCCCCGCACGTCGCCGGCCTGGTCGCCCTGATGTGGCAAGCCGCCCCTTGCCTGGTCGGCAACTATCCCGATACCGAGACCCTGATCGAGCAAAGCGCCACCCCCATCCCTCACCCCACCAACTGTGGGAGCGAAGGCCCCGACAACGCGCCCAATTACGCCACCGGCTGGGGAGAGATCGACGCTTACGCCAGCGTTCGCGCCGCCATCGACTACTGTGGCGCCGACTGGCTGCCCTGGGTTGACGTCGAACCGGCATACGGCATCCTGGAAGGCGGCGATCCCCAACAGGTCACGGTGACTTTCACGTGTAACCAGACGAGCACACAACTCGCACAACCGATCTTGGGCACACTGCGCTTTCTGCCCAACGACCCCGACGTCCCTTTCCAGGACGTCGATCTCGTTTTCTACTGCAGCGGCGAACATCCCATCCCTCGCTGGGAAAAAGAGGTTTGGATCAACGATCGGCCCACCCATCCCGCGACCGGCCCGTACATTGTCCGGGCAGAGGATACGATCACCGTCGTCGATCGAGTCCGCGCCACCTGCGCCCAATGTTTCAGCGCCACTCTGACAGAAACGTGGGGCAGCGGGCCGGGCAGTGGGCTGAAATTGATCCACTACGAAACGGATGGCGCCGGCGTCGTGACGCGCACCAGCGACGGCGCGCTGCCGCCCGGCGACCATCACGGTCTGGTCTGGCGACTGACCAAGGTCACGCCAGACACGTCCTACCATTTCACCAAGACCTTCGAGGTCCAATACGGCGATTGGAGCGCCGGCGCCATCACCGGAAGCTACACGGTCGATGGGGCCGCCCAGCAACTGACCGATACGGTCGTCAACTTTCATCCCTACCGGCCGGCCATCCAGTTGAAGAAAAGCGGCCGTGCCACAGCCAACAGCGGCGAGATCGTCCCGATCACGTTGACCCTCGCCAGCCGGAGCGAGGTCTATCACGCCGCGACCCTGACCGACGTCCTGCCGCCAGGCCTGACCTACGCCGGGCATCTGAGCACTACCCATGGCCATGCCTGGCACAGCGATGGGGTCATCCATTGGACCTGCTATACCGGAACGGAAGTCCCCGGCGCTCCCGGGAATTACGTCATGGACGGCGGTTTCGAGGGAGGCACGCCTAACCCGTATTGGGAGGAAAGCTCTAGCAACTTTGGCACGCCCATATGCAACACGAGCAATTGTAACGTGGGTGAAGAATCCGGCGCTCACACAGGAGACTGGTGGGTCTGGTTTGGCGGTATCAGCAGCTACGACGAAATTGGCTCTGTGGCCCAGGAGATGTTTATAGCACGAGGAAAAGCTGAGTTAAGCTTCTGGTTGAAAATACTCAGCGCACAACGACCCGGTTATCTCACCGTCTCCATCGACGAGAGCCCGGTTTTCTCGACGACGGAGGCCGAAATCGCGACGTATCGAAGCTACCAACCGGTCATCCTGGACGTCAGTCGCTTTGCCGATGGCGACGTTCATATCTTGCGCTTCGACGCCGCCACCCAAGCGGGTGGCTACACGAATTTCTTCGTCGACGACGTCGCGTTGGACGTGGAGACTACACCGCTGCCCTCCGTTATCACCATCACCTTCGACGTAAAAGTCACCGGAGCCGTGGGTGAGATCATCCGCAATAGAGCATCGCTGGATTGGCAGATCGACCACACGACGGACGCACACGACGTGCACATCGTTCCCGACGATCTGGATAGCGTCTGGGAACAAAGCGTCTACGTCAACGGCAAGACAAAAACGGGTCGTTCAATCATAGTCACGACCGACGACGTCATCCAGGTCGTCGATCGCCTGTGGATCAGCGATACCGATCGCATCACCTTCACCCTGGCCGAAGCATGGACCCCCGCGTTGAAGCTGCTCACGCAAACCGTGACCGCCCTGCCCGGCGGCACACTCCTACTGCCCGGCGGCACACTCGCGTTTCCCAACGATCTCCTCACTGCCTCCCACGCATCGACGTGGACCGTGACCGGCGGGCCAGCCGAGTGGACTTACGCCCACACCAAGACCTTCGTCCTCACGAGCGATGTGTGGGGCGTCGAACACGTCATCGCGACCCTGGCGCTGGAGGACCGGTACCGGCCTCACGCACCCGCCGTGATACGCTTCTTGAGCGGCGTCAAGGCCCAGTGTTACCTGCCGCTGCTCATAAGAGATCATTAACCACGCCACAAGCTATGGAAAGAAAACGAATTTCTAGGATTAACGGATTTGGCCATCTCCGCTCACTGGATTGCTTTCGTTTTCTCCTTTTTCTCCTTTCGCGTGCCACCCAATCCTGAAATCCCATCAATCTGTGTTCTTTTACTAATTACACACACCCTCTCGAACAGTTACAACCCGGCTTCTCAAGCAAAAGCAGGGCATTGTTTCCAATGCCCTGCTGGCTGCCGAGCTAAAACACGACAAACTCAAGATGGTTTCGCAGCCTTCAACAAACGCCCCACCAACTGGCTCCCCAGGACCGCCAGGCCATCGGTGGACATGTAATGACTGGCGGAATCTTCAAAGAGCACCCGCGCCTGGGACGGGAACTCCTCATCTCCCTCCCAATAGACAAGCCCCAGGTGAACGCGCGGGAAAACGGTGAACGTATATCCCGCGTCGCCGATGTCCAAAGGCTCACCGCCCAGGACCTCGCCCCCCCGGCGGAAAGCCTCAACACCTCCCTCAAGCTCACGCACCAGGCGTCCTCCCGAATAGCCCTGGAACGCCTGCACGTAGAACATACCATTAGGCAGTTCCCTGAACCCTACCCAACGCCCCGAGGGCGTCGTTCCGTCGGCCGTAGCCATGTAGGTCAGGATCAGGCTCTGCACGAATGATGAGGCTGGCTCATCGGCGCCCACCTTCCGCACGGTGAAATCATCAGCCGAGACCACGTAAGGCTGTCCAAAGAAGACGAGCCGATAATCACCCGCCTCGTCCTGCTCGCAGCCAGTGCGCAAGACCAGCTTGGCAGGCTTGATCGTTTGCAGGACCTGTTTGGCTTCCTCGAGCACCGGCGCCAATCGATCGAACCATTCCTTGAGTTGCGGGACCGCTTTACCTTCCTGTAACACGCACGACCTCCCGCATCAACGCCAGGAACTCCTCCCAATCCTCCCAATAAAAATGCACGGTGACCGGCCCCACCTCCAGGTGATAGGTCATCTCCCCATCGGGATCCGCGGTCTGCCATACACTGAAATTCTCCGTCTCCGATAAAATTTCGATCGTAGGTTCTTCCATTATGACCTCCAGGTGAATAGATCGTGCGACGACTCGGATTTTTCTAATTTGGACACAGCGTAGCGCTGAGGAGGCCCAGAGACTCACCGAGAACTCTGATGAAGCTTTCGCTCTGTGTTCCCTCCGTGAAACGCTCAGTGTAACGCTTAGAGTTACACACTTGCACTGTGAAAAGGTTTTGGACGCAGAAAAACGCTGGTTTTTTAGCTAACTTTTAGGCTCTCTGATAGTTCGCATGGTTGGCTTGGGGAGCGGTCAATTTTTCGCCACGGCCATGCGAAATCCCAAAGAACCCATAAAGGATGTCGATGGCAGAAGCGAAGCGGCTCTTGCTCGCTGTGCCAGGATTCTATTGCTTAGGCCCTCACCTGCCATCCCGCCGAGTTACTCACATTTACAGGTATGGTCGCATCAGGAACAAGCAATACAAGTCGAACAGGAGCATCCCGGCGAAGAAAGCGCCTATCGCAGCGGGGCGCACACGCCGGGGCAGCAGTTGCGCCCATTGCTCGAGCCCCAGGGCAGCAACCAGGCCAGCGGGCACAAGCGCAGGATAGAGATAGCGACCCTGGTGTTGGACGAAGAGCAGGTTGTATCCCAGGAAACTTAGCACAACGAAGGCCGTCCACACGGCGAGCAATAGCAGGCTAATCCGCTGCCGTGAGGTCAGGCGCTCGCGGCGCGGGTCGAAAATCCACCAAACAAACCCGACGGGCAAGGTCGCCGAGAGCAGCGCCAGCGCCCGGTAAAAGCGGCCCGGCAACACCACTTGCATCCAGCCGAATTGCCCCCAGAAGCTCTGGAAAGTCGTGCGGGCCAGACGGAAAAGCAGGCCGCCCCACCCGTAGAGGGCCAGCCATTGACTGGAACGGGGTTGTCCCTCGACGATGGCATTGTGCCGGGCGATGCCGGTGGGATCGGTCCAGCCATAGGTCAGCCCATTGCGCACGAACCAGGGCGCGGTGATCAAAATCGCCGGCGCAAGCGTCCAGGCCAATTGCTTTGCAATCCACGGCAAGGCTCGCTTTTCCCGGCGCCAACGGACGATGGCGGTTATGATCGCCAACCCGATCAGAGAATACGCGGTCGTCTTGGTCAGCAGCGCCGCCGCCAGGAGCAGCCCGATAGGCCAGGGACGGGGTGAATCCCGGTCGACGTCATCGCCGTAATCAACGTAAATGAGCAGAGCCCACAGCGTGGCGCCCACGACGAGTTCCGCCAAGGCGTCGTTTTGCACCCCAGACATCATCGCCAGGTGTTGGGGGATGACGGCGATGAAGGCAGCCGTCCACAGCGCTAATCGCGGACGGGTGGGAAAGATAACGCGGATGATTTTGAACGCCACCAACAGGACGCCGGCGCCCAGCAGCACCGAAAACAGGCGCAAGGGCAACACGGCGCCCTCGAAGAGCCAATAGACCGGCGTCGCCAGCAGGTAATAGAGCGGCGGCTGGTGATCCTCGTATTCCAACGATTCGACGGAGAGTTCCGGCGGAAAATCTCGGCTGGTGAGTTCGCCCAATAAATCCTGCTCGTAATCCCCCAGTTCTATCACGGGGAGGCCACGTCCCTCGGCCAGTGCGCGGACGTAGTTGTAGTGAGCCGGTTCGTCGGGCACCTGCCAGGTCGGTGTGAACACGGCGTAGAGCGCGCCGACGACGAGATAGGCGCTCAGGATGATGATCAGCCAGCGTTGGTGGTTGGCGCATCTTGGGTTCATAGTAGATATTTTACCCCATTGAGGCCAGTTGGCAAATTGAGTCGGCGGGGGGAAAAACGGAGCGGTTCTGGAGCCTTCTAAAACTCCTGGAAGCCGTTCTGACGCATTGGGGAGGTCCAGAGCTACCGCCGCGATCCCGGCGGGTTTGTTTGGTGGATTACGACGCCGATGAACTGCTGGAGACGGGCTAGCGTCTCTTCCACGAGACCCGCGCGCAGATGGAGGCCGTCGCCCAGGAGATCGACCCGGCGCGCTCCGCCCGCGAGCTTGTTGAGAATGTCAAGGCCGATCATCCCTCCGCCGAGGGACTTCTGGATGCCTACCGGCAATCTATGGCCGAGAGCCGCCAGTACGTCATCGACCACGACATCGCCGCCATCCCGCCCAATGAGTCGCTCAAGATCGTCAAGACACC
The DNA here is from genome assembly GCA_011046405.1 of Chloroflexota bacterium. GTDB lineage: Bacteria > Chloroflexota > Anaerolineae > B4-G1 > B4-G1 > DSAR01. Next base: position 9,692 of record DSAR01000417.1, read on the forward strand.
GTATCCACTCACCTTGCGCCCGCCGGATCGTAATCCGGAAGCCGGATCGTAATCCGGCCACTTGCAGGCAACGTGTTAGGTATCTTCTCAATAAACCGGGGCTCGGGCCGGTCTCCTGACCGTGCCCGTTGTGGCTCGGTCGGGAGACCGGCCACAGCTCCCCAACTTATTGAGAAGATACCCGCCAACCACGTTTTGATGCGCGCCTCGATCTGGTCCCGTATCTCCCGGAATTTCGCCAGCTTTTCCTCTTCTGTCCCCTCGAAGGCCGCCGGGTCCTCGAAGGGCCAATGGAGCCGCTGTCCCACGCCGGGGAAGACGCTGGGGCACCGTTCTTCGGCGTTTGCACAGACGGTGATCAGGAATCCGAAGTGTATCTTGCCCATGTAATCCATCACGCTCTTGGAATACTGGCCTTCCAGGTCGAAACCCACCTCTTCCAGCACCCGGTACACAAATGGATTGATCACGTCTGGCTCGAGCCCGGCGCTGTACGGCTCGAACCGATCTCCCCCATATGCCCGGAGGAAAGCCTCGGCCATCTGGCTGCGGGCGGTATTGCCGGTACAAAGAAATAACACCTTGGTCTTACGAACATCCTTGTTCATAGAATCTCCTACAACGATCCCCTGAACTATCCAATCAGCAAAAACACGGGCAGAAACACGACGAATCCCAGCAGCGTACCAAAGACGGTTTGCATAAGCGTATGCCGCTTCAATCGCAAACGGGACCAGGCGATGAGGGGCACACCCACCAGCAGTGGAATGGACGTGCCCTTCAACATCCACACGACCGCTGCGGCGGCGGTCGCCGCAGCGCAGTGCACGCTGATCTTCCAGCGCAGAGTGATGACGAACAAGGCCGCCGTTTGCACCCACAGCCCCACGGCTAACGTAGACATCTGCCGGGGCGCTCGACCGATTCGTAGGGCCGAGCATGCCAGGCCGCCACAAGCGACCGTGAAGAGCATCGGTTTGATTCGCTGCTCCCGCAATTGAACGTCCAGATCACTCACCAACCCTTTCCGCAACAGATAGATCAGGTACATCAAAGGGAACAAGATAGCCAGCAAAGCATATCCCCCGATCCAAATCCAGGCTTGAGGCCCAGGGAATGGTGCAAAAGACATGGCAGCCAATGCCATCGAGGCAAACGCCAGTACCGGCGGGCTGCCGATCTGGGAAATGACGTAAGCCAGGCGCCCTATCCAGTCCTCGGGTACGCCCTTGTGGATAGATGCTTCAATCTCCACAGCATTCAAGGGATCATCAATGATCCCCGGCATCAGGATAGGCAAATGGACTTGTGTTTCATCCGGTATAACAGTCATTAATTTTATACTCCTCGTAATCATCTTGAATCTGTTTCAGTGTATAGCAAAGATATTAAGTCCATTTTAACGACTGGTTAATTCCTGGTCAAGGTCGGATTAAATGCACACCGACGACGTGATAGCACAATTATTTGCCTGCCGATGCCGATCCCCGCAAACGCCAAAGTGGGGATGGGATCACACCCACCCCCACTGCTCAACACAATTTTTTATCGCGCGCTTCAAAAAGCCGCGCCCCCAAGACACGCCCGATTATTGGACAGGGATGTAGCCCTCATCCTCGACCAGCGCCTGGCCCTCGGCGCTGAGGATGAAGTCCATCCAGGCCTTGACGATGCCGCTCGGTTCGCCGTCGGTCATCATGTTGAGCGGGCGCACGATGGGATACGACCCGTTGTCCGTGTTCTCCGGCGTCGGCGCCGCCCCATCCACCTCGATCGGTTTGACGCTGGCGTCCAGGTAACCGAAGGACAGGTAGCCAATCGCGTTGGGCGTCTCCGAGACCGCCGTGCGCACCGCGCCGTTCGAGGGCAGCAGGATCGCGTTGGCCGCGATCAGGGCCTCGTCGCCCATCACCATCTCCTCGAAAGCCCCACGGGTGCCAGACCCTTCCTCGCGAGAGACCACGACGATCTCCGCGTCTGGCCCGCCGACCTCGCTCCAGTTGTCGATCTCGCCGGCGAAGATGTCGCGCACCTGCTCGAGCGTCAGCCCGTCCACCGCCACGCCCGGGTGGGCCGCGATGGCGATGCCGTCCCGCGCCACGACGAAGATGCGCATATTGGGATACTCTTCCTTCTCCGAATCCTTGACCTCGCGTGAGGCCATCCCCACGTCTACCGTGCCCTGCCCGGCCGACTTGACGCCCACGCTCGATCCGCCGCCCTGCACGTCGATCTGCACGTCGGGGTTCGCAGCGCTGAACGCCTCGGCGAATTTCTCCGCCAGCGGCTGCACCGTCGTCGAACCGGCGACGCTGATCTGCCCAACCGAGACCGGTTCCGCCGTAGGGTCTGGTTCCGTCGTCGATGCCGATGGGGCCTCAGTGGCAACCTCGGTCGCGCTCGATCCACATCCTACAGCAGCGAGCAACAGGGTCAAGATCAACGTACCAAAGAATACTATACGACTTTTACTATACATTTTCTCCTCCAATTCAGATTTAGTTATTTACCTTCTCGTATTTTCAGACACATTCACATTGAACTTCAAATAACGCGCGATATGATTTCTCCCTTTAAGGGGGAAGGGGTTGTCTCCGCGATAGGCGACGCAAAACTCGCTTCGATGAATGATGGATCATCAATTCATCAAAGTGGATTGTATCACACCTACATTAAGGATTGTTTGGGGAAAGTTTATCGAAGGGTTAGCACTTGATTAAGAACGTGTTAAAGAGGGAAATGGTGGAGAAGATACTACGTCATCGTCAAGGCCGGGATGGCCACGCAGAAGGTTGAGCCGCGGCCTTCGACGCTCTCGACCCATATCCTCCCGTGATGGGACTGGACGATGTGTTTGGCAATCGCCAGTCCCAGGCCGGTCCCGCCGCCAGAGCGAGCGCGATCGGCCTTGTAGAAACGCTCGAAGATGCGGGGTAAATCGTCGGCTGGAATACCGACCCCGGTGTCTGTCACAAAGATCAGCGCCCACATGCCGGGAGAAAGCACCTCGGTCAGATCTGAAACGAGCGGTGGATCCACGCTGGGCGCATCCCCCGAACGTGGAACGCGCACTTTGGCTGCCGAAACGCGAATCTGACCGCCGGGCGGCGTGAACTTGATCGCGTTGTGCACCAGATTGGCGACGACCTGCTGCATCCGCTCGGCATCGGCCCGGATGCGAGCCAGGCCCTCTGGTACGTCAAGGATCAAGCGGACATCGGCGCGCTCGGCCTGGGGTTCCAATCGTTTCACCGGCGGATGCACCACGTCGGCCAGATCCACCGCCGTCATACGGAACGGTGCTCGCCCAGATTCGATGCGCGAGAGTTCCAACAGCTCCTGCACCAACTGGGTCAGCGCGTCGACCTCTGTCTCCATCCGTCCCAGGAAGCGAAGGGCGGCCGGCGGATCGTCCAACGCGCCATCGCGCAGCGTATCGACCAGCGCTTTCAAGGCAGCGAGCGGGGTGCGCAGTTCGTGGGAGATATTGCTGATGAAATCCCGCCGCACCGTCTCCAGGCGCCGGATGCGGGTCAAATCCTGGAGAATGACCAAAGAGGCCTGCCGGCCCACGTCCGGCAACGGCGTGGCGATGGCCTGGAGGAAAACCCCCTGCCGCCCCATCTCCACCGACTCAAACTGCTCTTCGTTCTCCTCGTAACATCGCTGCCACAAGTTGATGATACGATGATCGCGCACCACCTGGGCAAAGGGACAGCCCAGGGCTGAGGTCTCGTCGGCGCCGAGGAGCCGGGCGGCGGCCGGGTTGATCAAACGCACGTATCCCGAAGCGTCGGTGATGATGACGCCATCCGCCATTGTGTCCAAGACGGCGGTCAAACGCCCTCGCTCCTCAACCAGCGTCGTGACCGTTCCGCGCAACCGGTCCGACATCTGGTTAAAGGCCCGTGTGAGCACGCCGACCTCGTCGTGGGTGATCGGCAAGAGACGCGCGCTCAAATCTCCCTGCGCCATCGACTGGACGACATGGGTCAATTGACGGATCGGGCGGGCGGTTCGCTCGGCGATCAGGAGGGCCAGCAACAGGGCCAGCGAAGCGGTCGCCACAGCGACGAGCAGAAGCGTGCGCTGCAAATGCGCCAGACCGACCTTGATTTGGCGCAAGGGTACGGCGACCCGGACGTAACCGGCGATTTGACCTTCCAGCCGCATCGGGACCGCCGTGTACAACATATCGTAGTTGACGGTCCGGCTGAAGCGGATGCTGCTCCCCTCTCCTTCCGCCAGGGCGCCTTGCACCTCGGGGCGGTAGAGGTGATTGTCCATCTGATTGCGCTCCTCGTGCGATTCGCCCAACACCGTACCATCACGGCCGATAAAGGTGACGCGCGCGTCCAGGAGGTCGGCGTAGCGGCGGGCGAGCGCGTCGAGTTCGGCTGGATCATCCCAGGTCGCCGAGGTCAACGCATCCTCGATCAAGCGCGCCTCGGCGATCAACTTGGACCGTAAATTCTCCAGGTAGGCGTCCCGTATCAGGTTAGAAAGGTAGATGAGCAGGCCGGCCATGGTCAGCAGGATGAGCAGCATGTATGGCACAGCGATGCGCCATCGAATACTGGGGAAATGAATCATTCCTTCCACCTTCGAGTACATAGCCGAGTAACTATTCTTCAAAACGGTAGCCCACGCCGCGCACGGTGACGATGCGCACCGGATCGGCCGGTTCAGGCTCGATCTTCTCCCGTAACCAACGCACGTGCACGTCTACCGTGCGGCTGCCCCCATGGTAATCCCACCCCCACACCCGTTCCAGGATCAAATCCCGCGACAGGACGATACCCCGATTGTGGACAAAGAAAAGCAACAGGTCGTATTCCTTGGGTTTCAAGCGCAACGTCTCGCCGCCACGAGACACCTCGCAGCGGGTCAGATCCAACTTCAGGTCGCCGCTCAACAATATGTCGCCACCGGAGGCCTTGTCCTCCATCGATAACTCTGCACGGGTCAATCGCACCCGTCGCAACAACGCCTTGACGCGGGCCAAAAGCTCGCGCATACTGAAGGGCTTCGTCATGTAATCGTCGGCGCCGACCTCCAGGCCCACGACCTTGTCCACCTCGTCGTCGCGGGCCGTGAGCATCAAGATCGGCACGTTCATCTCCTGGCGGAGAATGCGGCAGACCTCAAACCCATCCAAACCCGGCAGCATAATATCCAGGACGATCAAGTCTGGACGCTCTTGCCGGGCCACGTCCAGGGCGGCTGGGCCATCTTTAGCCAGGCAGACGGCGTACCCCTGACGGGTCAGGTTGTATTGCAAGGTATCCAGCAGCGTGGGCTCGTCCTCGACGATGAGTATCTTCGCCTCTACGGTCGTCATCATTTCTCGTTCTCAACTTCGTTCTCAACTTCGTTCTCAACTTCGTTCTCAACTTCGTTCTCAAGTCCGTTCTCAAGTCCGTTCTCGACTCCGCGCTCGACC
>DSAR01000253.1 GCA_011046405.1 Chloroflexota bacterium
GGATTTGTTTGATTGGCTACTCGATCAAATGGGAGCTTTGCCTCTCCCACGCCAATCTCGACCGCGCACTATCCGTGATCCTTTAGCTGTCGATGCTGTCGCGGCTTAAGTTGATACCCCTTCTAAGCCGCACCGTTGAACGGGAGACACACGCGAAAAACGCTTCCCTCTCCCACTTGACTCGTTACACTCACACGCCCCCCATGGGCCGCGACAATCTCCTTGACGAGCGCCAATCCCAACCCCGTCCCGCCGTGGCGTCGGCGCAAGCTGCCATCGACCTGGTAAAAGCGATTGAAGATGCGCTCCAATTGATCTTCTGGAATGCCCATCCCACTATCGGCGACCTCAAGCAGTGCGTTTTCCCCGTCACGCTCCAGGCAGACCGTGATACGCCCGCCGGCCGGCGTAAACTTGATCGCATTCCCCAATAGATTGTCCAAGACCCGCCGCAGGTGAACGGGATCGCCCCGGATACACGGCAAATCGGGCTGAACGTCGCCGGTCAACGTCAAATCGTGATTTTTGGCGGTCACCTTGAACTCGGTCAACACGTCATTGACCAACTCGACCAGGTCGACCGGCTCTTTATGTAGTTCCTGGGTCTCAAGTTCCAAGATCGTGTTAATGTCATCCACCAGGCGGCTCAACATGACAATGCGACGGGCGATAATGGCGATGGGTTTTTCCTGCTCCGGTCGCAGATCACCCAACTCACCCTGGTCGAGCAACTCAGCGTATCCCCGGGCAATGGCCAGGGGCGTCCGCAATTCGTGAGATACGTTCTGGATGAACTCGCTCTTGAGATGATCCAATTCCTGGAGTTTTTGCAGGGCTTTGCTCAATTCCTCGGCGTGATGTTGGAGTTCCTGGTGCAGGCGGGCCGTCTCGAAAGCCTGACCGGTCGCCATGGCAACACTTTGGGCCAACGCGATCTCCTCATCACTGAACGAGCGGGGTTCGACTGCATCCAATCCAAGTGTCCCGATGACCTGGTCGCGCACGATGACCGGCGCGATGAGTATGGAAACTGTGCCTCGGTTGCGCATCAATTCGCGGATCGGTGCCAAGCGTTCGTCCTCCTGGGCATTGGCAATCCTCAAAGGCAGTTTGTGAGTCAGCACGTAGGTCAACGAAGGGTTGTCGGCGACGGGGATCCGATTGCCCAACGCACTGGGGCGTCCGGGTTCCAGATATTCGGCCACGACGGTGGACTGGGTCTGTTTGGCGTCCAATAAAGCCGCTGCCGCCTGGGGCAAATCGAGGGTCAGGGCCAACTCCCGACAGGCGACCTCCAGGATATGTGTAACGTCCAGTGAGGAGGTCGCCGCCGAGATGACGCGATTCAACAACGTCAATTCCCGGTTCCGACGGCGAATCTCTTCCGCCGCCTTCACCCGGGACGTGACGTCGCGCACGATACTGATCCAGGCCGCCTGTCCTTCGTATTCGAAGGCCGCCGAGTGGGTCTCGACCGACAGACGACGACCCTCCCGCGTCACGTGCGTGTCGTGTCGAGTGGGTTTAGCCGCCAGGTCAACGTGGTTCCTCTTCAAGTCCTTCAACTCGTCTGGGGGATGCAACTGGTGTACCGTCATCGACCGAAATTCATCGAGCGTATACCCATAAAGCGCCAGGGCGGCGAGGTTGCAATCCAAGAACTGGTAGGTGTCGCGTCTTAGAATGAAAATAGGGTCAGCGCTATGATTGAAAAGGGTGCGATACTTGGCTTCCGAGGCCCGCAGCGCCTGTTCCGCCAGCTTCCGCTGCGCCTGTTCTTCTTTCTCTTGCAACGCCCGCTTCACTACCGGCCCCAGGCGCGAAAGACGGTCCTTCAACACGTAATCGGTCGCTCCCGATTTCAGGCTCTCGATGGCCGTCTCTTCGCCCAGCACGCCAGAGACCAGAACGAAAGGAATGTCCAGATCTCGCTCTCGGAGCAAGGCCAATGCCGTCAGGCCATCAAAAGCGGGCAAGTTATAATCGGCCAAAATCAAATCGTAATCCGGGGTCTCGAGAGCCGCGAGGAATCCCTCCCGCGCCTCCACCCGTTCCCACCGGCACGTATATCCGGCTCTCTCCAATTCACTGATGGCTAACTCGGCATCGTAAACGTCATCTTCCAGAAATAGCAGATTCAACACGTGTGACATTGCTACAATTCACCTCAAAAGCTTCCTCGAATTTACCGCGGATGACACGAATTTCATTGATTTTTCGTAACTACTCAGCCTACCGTCCGTTTGCAGCGGATGGGTGGGGGCCCCACTCTCCATCGCAGCAAGGGACTGGCCTGAGCAGTTACGATTTTTCCATCGTTAATCCGTGCAAATCCGTGGTTGGGAACTCTACTCCCCCAACGTTTGCGTGTGCCCAAATGCAGGTATTCATCGGGGATTGCAAGCTCACTTCAAGCTCACTTGAACTCAATCGTCTTTGGCTTCTCTCAACGTAAAATAAAACGTCGCGCCCTGGCCCTGTTCCCCCTCCGCCCACACCCGGCCTCCGTGTCGATGGACGATGCGGCGTACCGTCGCCAGACCAATCCCAGACCCCTCGAACTCGTTGGCAGAATGCAGGCGTTGGAAAACACCAAATAACTTCTGCCGGTGCCGGGGATCGAAACCGACGCCGTTATCGCGGACAAAGAGCGTCACCTCGCCATTCCTCTGATCTATCTGCTCCGTCCCAACCTCTATCCTGGCCCGCTTGCGCGGCGCGGTAAATTTGAGCGCATTGGAGATAAGGTTGATCCACACCTGTCGTAACAGGATCGGATCTCCCAACACGAGCGGCAACGGGCCGATCTCCCAGATGACTTCTCGCCCTTCGATCTCGGGGGCCAGTTCGGAACACGCCTCTCTGACCAGCTTGCTCAATTCAACCGGTTGGATTTGCATCTCAGCTCGACCGGTACGGGAAAACGTCAGGAGTCCATTGATCAAACCTTCCATCTTCTCGGATGATTCGATAATGATGTTCAAATAACGTGCTGAAGTCTGATCGAGACCTTCCACTTCACGCTCTTGCAAGAGCCGGGCAAAACCTTTGACGTGACGCAATGGCGCGCGGAGGTCGTGAGAAACCGAGTAGGCGAAGGCTTGCAGTTCCTTGTTCGTCGCTTCCAACTGCGCTGTGCGTTCTCGAACCCGCTGTTCCAACCGTTCGTTCAACTGCCGGATCTCTTCTTCAGCCCGTTTGCGCCTGGTAATATCCCGGTTGATCCCCCGATATCCCAGCAACAGGCCATCATCGTCCAGGATGGGCACGCCTTTCATCTCGAGGACGATCATTTCACCGTCCCGGCGGCGAAAAACGCCTTCCAATCCGGTGATGGGTTGTTGCAATTGCGCCAATCGATCCAACACGTCCCGTGCCTGTTGAGCCTCATCGTCCGTCATCCATTCAAAGATACGTCTGCCCACGACTTGAGCTGGCTCGTAACCGAGGATGTCGCGCACTTTCGGGCTGGCGTAGGTGAACGTGAACTCGTCGTTCACCTCCCAGATCCAATCGCTCGACGTCTCGACCAATGAGCGGAACCGCTCCTCGCTCTCACGCAACACCGTCTGCCAAAGCGGGGGAACGACGTGGACGTCGATGGCGATGCCGGTCTCATTCCACACCCCATCGTTATTGGAGCCTTTCAAGCGCAGGACATAATCGCCTCCCGGCAGATTGGAATATCGACCGAAACGTCTATGCCCGGCGTAATACCAGTCGGCGTCAAATCCCTCTAACAGATATGCGTACTGGTTGTTCTCCGGTTGGGTGTAGTCAAGGGCGACAAACTCGAATTCGAAATAATTGTTTCGCCATCCCAACGTGATCTCCCGCAACCGGCTGGCATCCTTGCCAAAGTCCACCTCTTTCCCGTCCTGCTTGATCGAGATCAACACGACCGACGGCGCGTGGGGATTATCGACGATGTCTCGAGGGAAAAATCGGTTCACGCCATTCATCCCGCCAAACCAGAGTTCCCCATCCCGAGTTTTGGCGCACGCCGAATAGAAAAACGCATCTCCCTGCAGGCCATCTTTCTGGCCGTAGGTCGTAAACGTCTCTGTCCCGGGATCAAACTTGACCAGACCGTTGTTGGTGCTGATCCAAAGAAAGCCTTCGTCGTCCTCTTGAATACCATAGACCAAATTGTCCGGGAGACCGTCCGCTGTCGTATAACGAGTGAACGTTCCAGTCTCACGATCGAAACGGTTGACCCCATGATCCGTTCCCAGCCATAGATGGCCCGCCGAGTCCTCGAAAATCGCGTGCGCGATGTCTGAGATGCTGTCGGAATCTTGAGCATACGGGCGGAACGTTTCAGATTTTTTATCAAAGCGCATCAGACCACTGCTATCGGGATTGAGGTTGACAATCCAGATAAATCCATCTTCATCCTCGTGAATTTGCCAGACCGCTTTACGAGCCAGATCATCGCTCGACTCAGTGGGGGGCAGGTAGTGTTCGAAACGCTCCGCCTTCTTATCAAATTTTTCCAACCCGCCGCCAGGCGCCGCCAGCCACAGGATATTGGGATCATCCCGGTCCTCGATGATACAGCGGATCGACCGGGCCGAAATCAAACTCCCTTCATCGTCAGGGTCGTGCCGATAGCGCCGGGCGCACACTTCCGCATCCCGATCGAACAGGTTTAGGACGGCTTGCGAACTGTCGCTGGTCGCAACCCAAAACGTGCCAGAACTGTCCTCGAAGATGGCGGTGACAAACGGCGAGGGCAAACTTTGGGGGTCATCCGGCTCAGTTGTATAACAGGTGAAGGTTTCTGTCTCTCGATTGAATCTGTTCAACCCGCCGGTTCCGGTCCCGATCCAGACCGTGCCCCGTCGATCCTCGTAGATGGGCAACACCACGTTGGAACTCAGACTCCCCGGTACGTACGCGTCATGTTGGTAAAGGATAAACGGCTTATACCAGCAATCATACTTATCGATCTGGCCTGTCATCAAAGCGACCCACAAGATGTCCGACGGCCCCTGGTGAATTCGTTTCACGGCACCGGCAGCCAGGCTGTGGGGATCACGGGAATCATACTGGTGGCGGACAAACGTCCCGCTCTCCCGGTCGAAGCGATTGATCCCGCCCTGAAAACATCCGATCCAAAGCCGCCCCTCCCGATCTTCGTAGATGTGGACGACGGAATCATCGCTTAGACTGCTCGGGTCGTGAGGATCGTAGCGATAGTGAGTAAAAATCCCCGTCTCTCTGTCGAAAGCGTGTAAACCACTATTGGCCGTGCCAATCCAGAGTAAACCCTCCCCATCTTCGGCGATGGCAGTAATGTGATGGCCACTTGGCGCAGCGGACGTCCCGGCCCGGGGAGAAAAATGGGTAAATACGCCTGTCCGGGGATCCAGGCGCTCCAGCCCTCCTCTTTGCGTTCCAATCCACAACCAACCCTCTCGATCTTCGACGATGGTCTGGATAAAGTTATCGCTTAAGCTAGAGGCATCGCCCGGATCGTGCGTGTATGCCCTAAATACTTCTCGCTCTCGATCGACGCGGTAGAGCCCGCCTATAACGCCCACCCACAACGTGCCATCCCGACTCTCCATGAGTGCTTGAACGTAATCGCCGCCCAAACTGTCTGGGTTCTGGGGATCGTGTCGATAGTGGACAAACACGTTCGCTTCTCGATCGAACTTGGTCAATCCCCTATCGGTGCCAATCCACAGATCGCCGTTCACATCTTCCAGCAGGGCGTTCACCGAGGTACCAGAAAGCGCGTCTGGGCCTTTCCTGTAAAATTTCAGCTCGTAACCATCATAGCGGACAATGCCCCCGGTTCCCCCAAACCACAGGAATCCGTCCCGATCCTGGATCATGTCTGTAACCTGGATCCCGACGTTGATGACGTGTTCAAACCTGATCTGGCGCTTTCGCTTACGTCTCGCGCTGGACATTCCCATGACAATGATCCTCCGCTAGATCTCCACTCCCTCAGGTCTGAAGTCTTAATAAATCAAAAAATCAAACAGGGTGGACATCAGTCCACCCTGTCAGTCATCTAACGAAACGGCATTCTCCGAAACAAAAGACTCTCGTGCCGTGAAACTTGATCGTATCTCCCGGAAAATAGCAACGAGACACTGCTCCCGTCCCTCTCTTACCAAAAACGGACTTCGATCAGGCGTTTCAGTTTGGCCGCTGTCGACCGGGTACTGTGACGAATCATACCCAGGGGAACGCTGGCGCTAAGGGCTGTTGAAAGCACGATGTCGTCGAGCACCGCGAACGAATAGAATAGATGGGCGCCGCCGTCAATGCTCTGTTCAAAATGACTTTGCTTTTGCCCGAGAATTTCGGCGATGCGCAAAGAGGTACACCAATTCTCACCCACCACCTGGGCCAAATCACGAGCGCCCTGGAGTGTCAATAGACCCGCGTGGGCGATCAACGCATTAGCACACGTCAAAATAACGGCGTCGGCGTTGATGTCTTGCGCCAGTCCATTCATCGCCTGTACGATCTTGTGCATATTCTGTTCTGATATGCCGTCTTTGACTTCACGCAGGCGTTCGTCCTCGTCCTCGTCCTCGCCCTCATCCTCAGCCTCGCCCAACACCGCTGGCTGTTTGGCCGGCGGCGTCTCAGCCCTCGCGGAAATTTCGCCCCAATCCAGGGCTTCCTTCTCCGGCGCTTCAGAGACAAGCGGTGTGTCGGCGATCGAAGCAGGCGCCAGATCTTCAACCGGCGCATCATGGGCAATCTCCTCCCCCATCGCTCTGCCAATCAGTCCGGGCAACTCGGGAAAGAAAAATGGCTTGGTCAAAATCCCCTGTACGTCTAAGTCGGATAATTCCGCAGGAAGCGCCTCGCCCATCATCGGTATCAACATCAAATTCAGATCAGGATGCTGTTTGCGAAGATCGAGGGCAAACGTCCCGCCATCAGGATCATCTAACCCCAGATCGACAATGACCAGATCGAAAGGCGTATTTTCCAGCATAGCCAACGCTTCACGAGCGCTGCTGGTTACAATCGTCTGGTATCTCGCCTCTTGTTCCAGGCCTTCCTTGAGAATTGTGGAAAAAGCGACGTCACCATCCACGATGAGAATCTTGCGCTCTTCACTCATAAATAGCCCCGCTTATCTTGACAATGGCATATTTGCCAACCCAGACTTCCGAAGTCTAGAAAGTGACCTGGAAACACGCGAAAGTCAGCTTTCATAAGGACTCAATCGATAAATGAACCTGTTGAAGACTTCGGAAGTCTCATGTGCCATTGCCGAATTATAAAACGTATCTTCTCAATAATTAGGGGAAGATGGAGTGTGTGCGGGCGGCTTTGCCGCCCGCACACACTCCACATTTAGCTCTCTGGCAGTTCGCCTACTCGACTTAGCAAGCGGTCAATTTTTCGCCACGAATTACACGAATTTTAGATTTTTCGGGTTCAGTAGTTACGCGGTTCGTCTACTTTTGACAGGATTTACAAGATTTACAGGATAAAAAAGAGCTGTTTTAATCTTGTTCATCCTGTTAATCCTGTCCAAGTGCGTAACTACTGGTGTTATTTGTCCATTCGTGACATTCGTGATCCAGAGATTCGGGTAATGAAACGCCCACTTTCATTTTACCGGGGAGAAAACAAAAAGTCAATTTCTATACGTCGCTTGTATCTCTAACCCCCCGTAGGTTTGGAATCCGCTTCCCTGTGCCAATCATCATCTAATGGTATCATCTCAATAAACCGGGGCAAACTCGCTCGGGCCGGTCTCCTGACCGTGCCCGCTGTGGCTCGGTCGGGAGACCGGCCACAGCTCCCCAACTTATTGAGAAGATACATCTAATGTGTGACTCGGTATGCTTGGACCTGCTGGCGCGTAAAAGCGTAAGACGCAAAACGTAAAGAGTTCCTTAGTTTTGCGTCTTACGCTTTATTGCACGAGCGGAGAATTAACACCTCCCCCGGTTATTGAGATGATACCCTCAGACCGTATAGATAATGGCGATCGTCACACCCAATATCAAGACCTCGATCAGACCAGTGACCACGTTGATACCGATACTACCCCCTGAACGTGTCCAGGACCGCCCGCGCGTCCGGTGCGAACTGGAAGAAGCCCTCGATCTTCTCACATCCCCCGTCCTCGCGGGCGTATTCGTCACAGGCGCCGCAGTTTGCGACGCCCCCCGCCACGCCCGCTTCACGGCCTACTTCATGATCCCGACCTGCACGTTGCGGAAGCGAGCGGGGGCAGTCCCGTGGCCGGTGTGGGCTACCTGGCCAGGTTGTCCTTTGCCGCAGTTGGACGTGCCCCACACGTGCCAGTGATCGGCGTCGCAGATAGCATCACAGTTGGCCCAGAACTGGGGCGTGATGCCGGTGTACGTGGCGTTCTTGAACATCTGTCCCAGTTTACCGTTCTTGATCTCGTAAGCCAGCTCGGTGCCAAACTGGAAATTCAGCCGCCTGTCGTCGATGGACCAGCTCTTGTTGGTGATCATGTAGACCCCGTCATCGGTATCGGCGATCAGATCGTCCAGCGCCCACTCGCCGGGCTGTAGGCTGACGTTGGTCATGCGGATCAGGGGGATGCGGTTCCAGCCATCGGCGCGCATACAGCCATTGCTGCGGGCAGGGGCCCCAGGGTGGATGCGGTGCAATTGGCTGGCCGTCTCCCGCGACGTGAGATAGCCCACGAACATCCCATCCTTCACGATGTCCGTCGTCTGGGCCGGTACCCCCTCGTCGTCGTAACCAAAGGTACCCAGGCCGGTGGGCGTCACCGCGTTGGCGGTGATGTGGACGATGTCCGCGCCGTAGCGGAACGTACCGTACTTCTCTGGCGTGAGAAAGCTGGTGCCGGCATAGGCGGCCTCGGTGCCAAATACCCGGTCCAACTCGATGGGATGACCGCACGACTCGTGGATCTGCAGGGCCAGTTGGGGGCCATCCAGGATCAGGGTGGTGGCGCCGGCGGGGCACTGCGGCGCGCCCAGGAGCGCCACTGCTTCCTCGCCCATACGCCGGGCGTTGCCGACCAGGTCCCACTGCTGGATGAATTCGTAACCCGCCGTTCCCTGATGGCGGCCAAAGGAGTTCGGATAGGAACGCTGCTGTACCTCACCCTCGGACACGGCTAGCGCGACCAGGCCCAGGCCGCTTTCGACGATCTCCTGCTCGATGTAGCTGCCCTCGCTGCTGGCAAAGGTCTTGCGTTCGCGGATAAAGGTCAGGCTCGATTCGGCGACCGCCACACCCTTGGCCGAGCGGGCCTCTCGATCAGCCGCCAACAGCAGCGAGACCTTGTCGTTCAGCGGCACGCTGAACGGGTCAATCTCAATCGACGTGCGGTAAACGTCGACGTGTACCTCGGGAGGGCCCAGGTCGACGTCCCTGGTCTTGGTCAGCGCACTGGCCCGGGCCACCTGGACTGCCAAAGCCGTGACACGATCTACCTCTGCCGGGGCGAGGGTATGGCTGCTGGCAAAGCCCCACGCGCCATCGGCGATCACGCGCACGCCAAAGCCTTGCGTGCTATCCAGTTCCATCTCCTGCACGATCCCGTTCTTGACGCTGATGTCCTGCACCTCGCGGTTCACGATCCGGACATCTGCGTACGTGGCCCCCTTGACCTGGGCCAGATTTAAAGCGCGGTCTGTCAGTTCTCGCATGGTCATCCCCCTTCTAAAACTCGGTCGTACCCGTAAATTGAAAGCCGTTAATTTTTGCCGCTGGCACGCATTCGGCAAAATTCCCCCAACCGGACTTGATCAGCGTCAGTTCCGAGCTGAGCATCTCGACGTGGGCTAAGGCCTCGAGGATGCTCTGGGTGAAGCGCAGATTTTTGAGGGGGCGCGTGATCTGCCCATTCTCGATCAGGAACGTCCCATCGCGCGTCATGCCGGTGAGGACGGTCTTGACCGGATGGACGGGGTTGGTGTAGTGAAAGCGGGTCACCCAGATACCGCGCTCGGTGGAGGCCAGCATCTCATCCCGACTGGCCTGACCCGGGGCCATAAATAGATTCACCGGGAGCGGGCCGAAGGTATTGGGAGCGGGCAGGCTGTGACCTGTCGATGACTTGCCCTCCTCGCGCCCGGCAGTGAAGGAATCGTAGACCACACCCCGGGCGACACCGTTCTCGATGAGAGACACGCGCTGCTTGGGCACGCCCTCAAAGTCAAAGGGAATGACCAGGCCCCGGGGATCAAGGCCGTCGTCCCAGATGGTGATGTTTTCGCCGGTGATCTGCTCGCCCAGGCGCCCACACATAAAACTGCGTCCCTCCTGCATGGCCAGCGCCCCCAGGCCCAGATAGCCGAGTGTGAACAGCATGTCGGCCACGG
Source organism: Chloroflexota bacterium (assembly GCA_011046405.1). Classification (GTDB taxonomy): domain Bacteria; phylum Chloroflexota; class Anaerolineae; order B4-G1; family B4-G1; genus DSAR01. The sequence continues at coordinate 10,317 of DSAR01000253.1, forward strand.
CCGCTGGTTCCAGGATGACGGTGTACGCGCCGGGCTCCATATCGGCCGGCTCGCGGCTGCGGAGCGCCTTGTCCACGGCTGCCTGACCCACGGCCTGGGGATCGATCTGGGATACGTCCATCGCTGTCGCTGCGCCGTAGCCAGAGCTATCCGGACCCATCACGACACTCGTCAAGTGGGCCACGGTGTTGCAGCGATAGGCCGATACGCCCAGGGAATTGGCGACCAGCAGTTTCTCCACCATCGTCGAGAACGCGCCCGCCGCCTCCAGGTCGTGCTCCCGGGACAGCGTACATATCGCTCGCACCCCCTGCGCCCGTTCCTCCGGCGTGTAAGCGGCCGTCGCCTCGACGTAAGCGTGCGCCTCCTGCACAGGCTGAGGTTCAGGTAGCGTGTTAAAATCGGGGTTTTCCTGTTGAAAGCGAGCCACCGTCTCGGCTGCCTCGACGATCTTTTTGAGCCCTTCTTCGCTCAGATCATTGCCCGAGGCGACCCCGATTTTGGCATGCGGCGCCTGGCCACACACGACCCGGACCCGCACCGTCGCGTTCGTCTCGGAAACATTCTGGTGAATGGTATTGACCGCGAAGCGGGTCAGGTGTCTATCATTGCTCCATACCAACACCTCACGTTGATCGGCGCTCGAGAGGGCCAAAACATATTCGGCAATTGCGTCTAGTCGGTCTTTTCCAAGCACTTGTTACCTCCTCGTTACTGTTGAATACATCCCCACCGGCATACCAGCCGACTCTTATCCTACCATTATACCTGAAATGAGGGAAAGAGCAGACGACGCCCCTTACGTCTCGTCGCCGAACAGGCGGGAAAAGCCGGGGTCGAGACCTCTCTCTCCAGGGCCAAAATCTTCATCAAGACACCTCCCTCAACCTGGAATCGAGAATATCTTGGACACGATCCGCCAACCCGTCTCGAACCTGTACAGCAGCATGTAATCCTTGGAAAAGTGGACCGTTCCCTTGTAGACGTCCAGCTTGGCCAAGGCAGCGTATCCCTCGACGTCAATCAACTCGAAGGTATAGGTCGTCTCTGCGCTCCACATCTCGGGGTTCTCGGCTTTCATCGTCTCCAGCCTGTCCAGCCACTCGTCCACGCCCATCTCGTCGAAACCATCGTCGCAGTGGACCAGCATGGAGAAATCCTCGTGGAACCCGCTCCGGACCGTCTGCTCGTCCTGCGTCCCATGGATGCCCTCAATGTAGGCCCGCTCGATCACCTGTCGAATGGCTTGCTTCTCATCATTTCCCATCTCGGAATTCCCCTATTTTAGTCTAAGTCTCCACCGTCATCCATTTTTACACCGTCTCGGCCTTCAGCGCCAGGATCCAGGCCGCCTTGTCGACCGCCGCCGGCTGGTAGGTTTCGAAAAGTCGGAGCAGTCGTTCTGGATCCTGATCCATCAACACCATACCCCGGTGCACCGATTCGACGAAGCGTTGCTCGACCATGTGATCCAGGAAATCCACCAGGCGGTCGTAATAGCCATCCACGTTCAAAAACCCGCAGGGCTTGTGGTGTATCCCCAACTGCGCCCAGGTCAGCACCTCGAAGAACTCCTCCAGCGTCCCCAGGCCACCCGGCAGGGCGATGAACCCATCGGCCAACTCGGCCATCAACGCCTTGCGCTCGTGCATTGAGCCCACCACGCGCAGATCGGACAGATCGGTGAACGCCACCTCCATCTCCAGGATCGCGCGGGGAATGACGCCGATGACGTCACCGCCGGCTTCGATGATCGCCTGGGCCACGTAGCCCATCATGCCGACGCTCCCACCCCCGTAGACCAGCGTGATCCCCCGATCGGCCAGCGCCTGTCCCATCTGCTTCGCCGCCCGCCTGTACGCCGGGCGCGCGCCCGGGCTCGATCCACAAAACACACAAATCCGTTCCACGATAAAGCCTCCATTACTTTTGATTTTTTCTCCCACGCCACCGGGCCAGTGCCTCCTCGACAAACGCACTTTTGCTCTCGCTGTACCTGGCCCGCTCGTGCCGGTATTGCTCCGATAACGTCTGCTTCAACGCCTGGTACTGCTGCCGCAGTTCTGCATCGGCGCGCAGCGCGTCCCGGAAATCCAGGTGATCGGCCAGGGCCAGGTCACCCAGGACCCGTTCGATCTGGTCCCACTCGGCCGCGTACCGCTCGGGCCAGGCGGGATCGTAGGCCGCCAACACCACCGCCTCGCGCAGCTCCCACGCGACCGACGTCTTCCCAATGCCACAGGGACCGTTGATGATGACGATCATGTGCGCTCCTTGGTCAGTCAGTGAAATCAAACAATCATTTAGCAAAGCTACTCAAACTGAACCTGGAGCGTGCAAGTAACGCGCGATCAATCGACCGGCCAAACGTCGGAAGGACGCCTGGGAAACAACACGTTCAACAGTGCGCGCATCTCCTGGTGCTCGTCGGATATCCAGCAGTCGACAAAGGCCGTCTCCAACGCCTCCACGGTGCGATAACCGAACAGGAGTTGGAGGAAGGTCAAATCCGGGAAAGCGGCCATTCCCTCATCTTCCGGTGTGGGTGTCCAGGCCGTGACCTCGGTCAGCCGCCCTTGCTCGAACGCCAGCTGCAGGCCGGCGCGATAGAGGCTGATCTTGAGCGTGCCGGTGTGGCCCACGGCGACCGAATCCGCCAGCCGTCGCTCCAACGCCGGGCCGATGTGCCGCACGAAACCGGGCAAATCGGACACCCGGAGATACCAGGCGTACGACGTCTCTAACCGGGGCAGCCGGTCGATGAACGGGGCATAGACCAGGTGCTCGGCACCCAGCTCGAACCGGAATGTCTCCCGTTCCTTGTCCTTCTCGTCGCGGGTGGCATACTCCGCCCCGATGGCCCACAGGTAGCGGATGACGCTCGGCGTCACCGCCAGCCACGAGACCCCGGGCTTCAACTCGTAGCCCGTGAGCGCCATGCTCGTGCCCCACAGGGAAGCGGGATGGAGCACGTAGCCGACTGGCTCCTCCTCGGCCGTCTCCACGACACACAGTTGGCGTCGGTTGACGTTCTGGGCCTCGCGCCCGTCCAACTCGTAACGCCACTAGACCACGTCGCGGATGCAGTACACCGGCTGGCGTTGGGCAGCGCGCTCGTACAGCTCGGCGATGAACGCCAGGTCAGACGCGGTCGCCGGACGGACGCTATAGCGTTCATCTTCGCCTTGTTTCAATTGCGGGACGTTCGGTTTGTAACCGGTCCGCCCGCCGCCCAGCGTCATCGTCATCTCGTACCCGAACTGGCGGTAATACCACGGGATGCCGGTGATGGCTTGCACCATCTCCCCCCGCTCCTCGCTCCACCGGTGAATCATCTCGAACTGGGCGCGCACCAGCCCCCGGCGGCGGTAATCCGGATGCGTGCCCACCAACTCCGGCCGGCCGACCGGGAAGGGAATGCCCTCGTAGGCCCAGGTCTGCGAGATCAGGTTGAGAGAAGAGACGATCTCGCACGTGTGCGTGTCCTCCACCAGGGTGAAATCCTCGACGCCGCACGTGGGGTGCTCGCCCGACGTCAAATCCCGGGTCCAGGCCCCGATATGTGCGTTTGGTTCCTGGGAACCCCGCTCGCGGTGGAGCGTGGCGTTGAAATCGACCAGCGCCTGGGCGTCGTCCGGCGTCGCCCGGCGCAGGACCAGGCCGTCTCCCAATGCACGCGACTGTGACGACAAACGTTCTTTCATCGACATCTAGCCTCCTGGTAAAATAACCCAGACCTCATCGCTCAGCCACGACGACGTTGCGCGCTGTGTCCGGCGCCAACGGTTGTGGCGGCAGCGCCAACCGGCGCGACGAGTAACTGGCGACGTAGCGCAAATCGGCCACCACGAGCATCTTCTGCATCTCGGGGATCGTGTAACAGCGGATCGTCTCCTCGGCGTGGTATCCCGGTTCCGGCCGAGGCTTGATGATCACGCCGTCCTTACGGACGATGAACGTGCGCGAGTGGTAGGTGCTGGTCTCGGCGTCGAAGCAAGTCTCGCGCAGGTTCCAGCCATCGTCCGTCTCCGACCAGGTCTTCTCGCGCCCGTTGAACTCTTTGGGCACCAGGAAATTGACGAACACCCGCCCGCCATCCTTGAGCGTCCGCCGGATGGCGCGCAGGATCTCCCGATCTTCCTCTTCGCCAAAGAACCCGAACGTCCCGCTCAACAACACGCAGGCGTCGAATGAATCGGGAAAGGGCCCGGCGTCCGTGTCGTCAATGGCCCCTATGTCTCGCATATCGCCGACGACGAACGTCCCCGCCAAGCCCTCGCGCTCGAACTGCTCCCGGGCATACGCGATCAGCGACGGCGCGATGTCGACGCCGACCACCTCGTACCCTTTCTGCGCGAACACCTTCGCCTGGTCCCCACCGCCACAGCCCAGGTCGAGAATCCGCTGCCCCGGTGAAAGCTCACACACGTGCTCAACGAAATTGACCAACTGACGATCCCACGCGAAGATGCCGGGGATGCGGTGGCGCTGCTCGATCCGCCAATACTCGGCCCAGAACTCGTTCCAAGACCTCTCCTCGACTTGAAGCATGGCCTTTTCCTTTCATGATCTTCACTGCCGGACACTTTTGCACAAAGCAAATCTCGTAAGCGTTCAGGTGATTGAACTATGGGACACAGATCGACACAGATTGCACAGATTTTTCCATCGAGTGCCAAGTAAGACCTGCTTGATGACCTCAATCTGTGTGAATCTGTGAAAATGCGTACCTCAATTTTTCTCCGTGTTCTCGGTGGCTCTGTGCTAAGATGACCTTTTTTCAGTAGAGTCAGTGTTAATTCGTGCAA
>DSAR01000244.1 GCA_011046405.1 Chloroflexota bacterium
CGCCTGCAGCGGCACCTTCCAGGCCGTCGAGCAGGCGCGCTTTGTCGCGCTCCGTCTGCAAGCGCCCGATGAACCACGTCCCGGCGTTGGAGAGCGCCTTGTAATCGAGGTCGACCGGGTTCTGGGTCGCCAGGACCACGCCGACGCCAAAGGCGCGCGCCTGTTTCAACATCGTCAACAGCGGGAGCTTGGAGGGTGGATTGCTGACAGGGGGCAGGTAGCCAAAGATTTCGTCAATGTAGAGCAAGGCGCGCAGGCTGGTGGTGCCCGTTAGACCGCGCATCCAACTCAACACCTGGTTCAGCAGCAGGGAGACGAAGAACATACGCTCCCGGTCACCCAGGTGTGCGATGGAAAAGATGGCGATGCGCGGCTTGCCCTGCGGCGTGTACAAGATTTGGTCGATGTCCAGCGCTTCGCCCTCGAGCCAGGCGCTAAAACCCGGAGAGGCGAGCAAGCTGTTCAATGCCATCACCAGGTCGAAACGGGCCTTGGCCGGATAGAACGAGTCCAGGTCGAGCACACCGATTTTGGTCACGGGCGGCGTCTGGACGAGCTGGATCAGGGCGGCGAGATCGACGTCCTGCCCCTGCTGCCACATCAAATCAAGGATGGTGGAGAGCAGGATGTACTCACGGCTCTGGATCGGATCGGCGTCGATCCCCAACAGACCGAGCAGGCTGGTCACGGTCGTGCTCACGCGCTCGCGCATCATCTCGCCGTCTTCGAGGACAGCGGCAGGGGGCGCGGCGAAGGAGTTGAGGATCGAGACCGGCACGCCCGCGTTACTTGCCGGAGTGTAGATGACGAAATCGGCGGCATCCCTGAGCATCTGGATACGCGCACCGTCCTGGCCCCAGCTTGCCAACCCTTTCTTCCAGAGAGCGGCCTGGGCCTCGGCATACGCCTCGGGCGTCATCCCCTTCTTGCGGGCATCGTCCTCGTTGATCCAGGGCAAAAAGTCCTCGCCGCGCAGTTGGGGGAAGGTGAGCAGCAAGTTTCCCAGGTCGCCCTTGGGATCAATGATGATAGCGGGGATGTTATCAATGGCGGCCTCTTCGATCAGTCCGATGCACAGCCCGGTCTTGCCGCTGCCGGTCATACCGACGGTGACGGCGTGCGTGACCAAATCTTTGCTGTCGTAGAGCAGGAGCGTGTCTGTGCTGGCTTTCTGCGCCAGATCGTACGTCTTGCCCAGATAGAACACACCAAGCTTTTCGAAGTCTTCCATAGATTCCTCCTCACGGTTTGGAGACATAACATTGCTCGAAGCGGATTTATAATCCGCGTTTTTGGAGCGGGCGAGTCAATTTTCTCCGCTTTTCAGCCTATTCGATACGGGTAGGGTTGCCGGATTGCAAATCCAGAAGGGGGCAAGTGAGCAATAGATATTTTAATTGTACATTCTCTCTCGTGGGCTGTCAAACGGGGCTTTGCCAGCAGCTAGCAAGGGAATATGGACACTTTACAAATTGGGCAAATTATTGTAAAATGGCCTCAGTGTTGGATGATCGTGTAATCTATGTCGGTTGGAGGAATTCGTTTTGGCTAATAAGAAATCAGCATTGAAGCGTCTCCGTAGTATGGGGCGCCGGCAAGCACGCAATCAGATGTATAAGAGCCGAGCTCGCTCGGCCATCAAGAAAGCGCGTCGACTGATCGATGCAGGGCAGATGGGTGAAGCTCACGAGGCTGTGCGTCTGGCCGTTGTCGCGCTGGATAAAGCGGCCCAGAAAGGCATTATTCACAAGAATAACGCTGCCCGGCGGAAGTCTCGCCTGATGCGGCGGTTGAATCAGGCTGAACGCACGACCTGAATCAAATCGTCGATGGAGAACTTGAGTTGTCATAGGGCGCCGTTGCACATTGTAACGGTGCTCTTTGCGTTTCATCTTTGACGTTTTGGGACATAAACGGGAGTTTGATTGATGGCTCGTGGGCCATCTTGTCAGTGAATAAGTCGTAGAATAATCGAGAAAAGGGAGGTAGCGTGATGCAGATCAGTGGTTATGAATTTCCTGATGGATTGTATTATGACAAGCTCCATAGTTGGGCCAAGGTAGATGGAGACGTCATCATACAGGGCTTGACCGAATTTGGCCAGGCGATTGCGCAGGAAATCGTCTTCGTCGAGGCGCCTCGGGCCGGGCGAGAGGTCGAGCAGGGACAGACGTTTATGTCGATGGAATCGGGTAAGTGGGTTGGCCGCATCGCGGCGCTGGCCAGCGGCGAGGTCACTGAATTCAACGAAGAGCTGGAGTGGGAGCCTGATTTGATCAACCGTTCTCCTTATGACGAAGGATGGTTAGTTAAAATTAAGATGACCGATCCAGCTGAGTTGGATAATTTGATGAAGGCCGATTCGGACGAATTGAAGGCCTTTATCGAAGAAGAAGCAGAAAAATACAAGGACATTCTTTAGTATCTCGGATTGTTCCGGTGGCGTCGGATCTTACGTTTGCAGAAGCACATGCTGGGTTTTTGAGGACCAGAATGGCCTTGCTGTGTGATAAAAAGCAGTTCGTGTGGAATCAATGAAACTCAACGAGATCATCTCTACTATAGAGGGAAAGCTAGTTTCAAAGAAAGCCGATCTGGATCTAGAGATACGACAGGTGTGCGCAGCAGACCTGATGAGCGATGTTTTGGCCTTCGCCGAACCTGAATCAATCCTGATAACCGGACTTTGCAATCCCCAGGTCGTTTGCACGGCTGATATGGCCGACATCGTGAGCATCGTTTTTGTGCGGGGCAAGATCCCGCCACCGGAAACCATCGCCTTGGCTGAAGAAGAACATATCCCCCTCATTAGCACGCCTCATCCGATGTTTGAGGTGTGTGGGCGTCTCTACCAGGCAGGCCTAAAATCTATTGGCATTGAGATTTGAGACAGGGATAAATGCCCATCACGCGATTGCAAGAGCTGGTTTATGAGCTTGAAATCTCTCAGGTGATGACCAAAGACGTTTTGATCGTCACGCCTCAGACGACAATGGTCGAACTCAGAGAGATCTTGCAGAAACATAGCATCTCCGGCACGCCAGTTTTGGAAGATGGCAAACTGATTGGCATCATCAGCATTGAGGATCTGATCAAGTCACTGGCCGCCGGAGAGATGTGGGCCTTGGTGGAAGAGAAGATGACGCCAGATCCCATCGTCCTCAAGGCGACAGATCCCGTCGTTCTTGCGGTCGATTACTTCGGGCGTTACGGTTTCGGTCGATTTCCCGTCGTCGATGCCCAGGGGAATGTCGTGGGCATTATCACCCAGGGTGACGTAACCCAGGGGCTACTCAAGCAACTGGAAGTCGAGTATCACGAGGAGGAGATCCGTCGTTACCGCGCCAGCCACATCTTTGAGGACATTTTCTCCGATCACACCAGTCTTTTCTTGCACTACGACGTCGAAGCCCGTAATTTCGAACAGGCCGGCAGCGCCTCCAGGAACATCAAGCGCGCTTTGATACGCCTGGGTATTCCTCGCCAAACGATTCGTCGGGCTGCTATCGCCACCTACGAAGCCGAAATGAACATCATCATCCACGCCGATGAGCCCGGCGGTGTCATTATGGCCGAGATCTTGCCCAGCCAAATCGTCATTGGGGCGCTGGATACCGGGCCGGGCATTCCCGATATCGAGCAGGCCATGCAGCGCGGCTTTTCGACCGCGCCGGAGTGGATCCGTGAGATGGGCTTCGGCGCCGGCATGGGATTGAAGAACATAAAAAAGTGCGCTGATGAGATGGAACTCTTTTCCCCGCATAACGCCCGGACGACGCTACGGATCGTCATCCATATGGACGAGAACTAGTGAGCGGAGTTCGCGATTGATAGAAGGAATAAATGGGGTGGATAACCGATGAATTTGGAAGATCTTCGCCGTCACCTTCAGTTGGAAATACGTGCAGCGCGTGGGAGACTTGATCGGGAGATCACGTGTGGGTACGCCTCCGACCTTTTGAGTTATGCGATGGCCAAGGCGCGAACTGGATGCGTGTGGGTGACGTTGCAGGGACACGTGAACGTCGTCGCCGTCGCTAGCCTGGCAGACGCCGCCGGCGTCATCATCACCGAGGGGCTAGAGCCGGATGCGGATACGATCGAGAAGGCCAACGCGGAAGGCATCCCTATCCTGACGACAGAGTTGACAACCTTCACCGTCGTCGGCCAGCTTTTCGAATTAGGTATTCCGGGGGTTGACGATCTGGATGAGCGATAGATTGCTTCTTTGTCACTTTTGTGATCTATCGCTTAGATCTAAATAATAGAAAGAAACCAGGTTTTTCAGAAAAACCTGGTTTCTGGTAACCTTAAACCGTGTTGCACTTAGACCTTAATGTGGATAGCGTAATATGCGAGAGTTGAGCTTGCATATTCTTGATGCGTTGGAAAACGCCCTGGCGGCCGGGGCGACATATGTCGAATTGATCATTGAGGAAAACAAAGCGACGGATAATCTGACGATCACCGTTCGGGATAACGGCCGGGGAATGGATAATAAACAAGTGAAGCGTATTTTTGACCCCTTTTTTACAACCCGTACCACACGCCACGTTGGGTTGGGCGTCCCCTTGTTCAAGGCTGCCGCAGATCGCTGTAATGGCGAGTTGACCATCACCTCTGAGCCGGGCCAGGGGACCACACTTCAAGCTATCTTCCAACACAGTCACATCGATCGCGCGCCCCTGGGCGATATCCAAGGGACGCTTTTGGCATTCATCCTATCTGGTACGTGTGATTTGCGCTACGTCCACCGCGTCGATGGAGACGTGTTCGAGTTTGATACGGCGGATATACGATCCGAATTGGGCAATATCCCGCTGACGCACCCGGCCGTGAGGGAATGGCTGCGGGAATTTCTCGCCGAAGGAGAGGCTGCCCTTCTGTCTCGTCCAGGTTAGGTGAAACTTTTGACCTTATATCAGCAAGTTGTCAGGGGGGAGATGTACTGGCAAGGTGCCTTTCTCAGCCCTTTGTAGCTTGACAATGGCACATTAATTGATCTCAGACTTCCGAAGTCTAGAAAATGGCCTTGGAGCGCAAGAAACCGAGCTTTTGCAAAGATTCAGCCGATGAAATGAGTCGTTGTAGACTTCGGAAGTCTAATATGCCATTGTCGAAGTAGCCTGGAATGTTGAAACTGTTTGTGAATAAGTCCTGAGGAGGAAAACGTAATGGCCGAAACAGAAACGAGGAGTATAGATCTCGCGAGTCAATCGTTTGACCGCTCCTTTCTCGAAGCGGTCGACCCGGCGGTGCTTTTGCGAAGCTGCATCCAGTGCGGCACCTGTTCCGCGACCTGCCCCACCGCCTACGCGATGGATTATTCGCCCCGCCAGTTGTGGCGCATGGTCAACCTGGGTATGCGAGAGCAGGTGTTGAGCAGCCGCACCTTCTGGCTCTGCACGACGTGCAAGGCCTGCCAGGTGCGTTGCCCCCGGGGCATCGACCTGATGGACGCGATGATCACCCTCAAAGAATACGCCTTTGGCAAGGACGTAAATGTGCCAGAGGGGATGAAAGCCTTTGGCGATACGATCACCGCCAATTACAATATCTCCGGAGACGACAACGAGAACCGTCAAATCTGGAGCCAGAACCTGCCCCGCGTGCCGCTGGGCGTCGAACCGCGCCGCAAACAGGCCGAGGTGCTCTACTTCATCGGGTGCGTCAGTTCTTTCTACCCCCGTACCTACAGCATTCCTCAAGCGCTGGTGCAGGTGATGGAGAGAACGGACACGGAATTCACCACCCTGGGCCGCGATGAGTGGTGCTGCGGATACCCGCTCCACATCGCCGGACAAGGCGACCGTATGGCCGAGATGGCGCGCCATAACGTGGAACAGGCGCGAGCCGTGGGCGTGAAGAAAGTCGTCTTTACCTGCCCCTCCTGCTACTACGCCTGGGCGCACCTCTACCCCGAATACACCGACGTGTCGGGGATCAAATTGGAGCACGCCGCCGAGTTCCTCGCCGCTTTGCTAGTCGAGAAGAGCCTGAAACTGGGCAGGTTCGAGGAAGTGGTGACCTACCACGATCCCTGCGACCTGGGGCGTAAGAGCGGGGTCTACGACGCCCCCCGCGAGGTGCTGGATGCCATTCCAGGGATCGAATTCCGTGAGATGTCCGCCTGCCGCGAGGACGCGATGTGCTGTGGCGGCGGCGGCGACGTCGAGGTCGCTGACGCAGACGTGACGATGGGTGTGGCGGGAGAACGCCTGGCCCAGGTGCAAGCGACTGATGCGAAGTACGTGCTTTCCGCCTGCCAGCAGTGCAAACGCACGTTGCAGGAAGGGGCGCGCCAGCACAAAATCCGTGTGCGGCCGCTGGATCTGACCGAACTGGTGTGGAAGTCGCTGCAGGATGCGATCTGATGTGGGCCCGAGGTCGGCCCTGAGGTGGAGAAAGCGGGCTTGTAAAAAGCCCGCCCTCTCGCGCTATGCCCTTCTTTTCGGCTGATCTACATATTCACACGTGTCTTTCACCCTGCGCCGATTTGGAGATGTTGCCCGAACTCATCGTCCGGCGGGCGCGGGAGCTTGGATTGCAGATGATCGCCGTCACCGACCACAACTCGGCCGAGAACGCGGCCTCGGTCATCAGCGCCGCTCAGGGCAGTGGGATCACCGTGTTTTCCGGGATGGAGGTGCAGACTCGCGAGGAGGTGCACGTCATCACGCTGTTCGATACGCTCGAACAGGCGCTGGCCTGGCAGGAGCAGGTCTACGCCGCTTTGCCGTCGCTGGAGAATAAGGAGAGCGTCTTTGGGGAGCAGTTGGTGCTCGACAGTGAGGGCAAACCGGCGGGCTATCTCGAGCGCTTGCTGGTCACGTCGACCTCCTTTTCGGTTGAAGATGCGGCGCGGCGGGTCGCCGAACTGGGCGGGCTTTTTATCCCCGCCCACGTCGATCGCCCCGTCTTCAGCATCATCGCCGCGCTGGGTTTTATCCCAGCGAACCTGAAGCTGGACGGCGTGGAGATATCGCACAATACCAATCCTGTGGCGGCCCGGGAGCGGTTTCCCCAGCTGGAACAGTACAGCCTGGTGGGCAGCAGCGACGCGCATCGCCTGAAGGATATGCGCCGCCGCACGACGCTGAAGATGGAGGCCCCGACGATACAGGAGATAGCCCTGGCCCTGCGCGGTGAAGAGGAACGCGGGGTATGGGTAGATGGCCACGAATCGGTGAAACGGTGTTGACGGACAAATTGTGGGTCGAGTGGGCCTCTCGCCAGACGACAGGAAACCGTTCGGACGAAGACATCATTCGAACCTTTCAAAGCAAAGAACGATTTTTCGCCCTGCTGGTCAGCAGTCTAGCGGATGCTCAGCGAGCGGATATGATCGACATCGCCGACATAGCTGTCGAGATGTTGGAGCAAGGATCGCCCCCGGAGCGCGTCGCAAAGTGCGTGATCGAGTGGGCTGAAAATGACCCGCCCGGCGGGCGACGTATGCCCTTTTCCATCATTGACGTCGCCGCTGATCAGCCGGGAGCGTTGCAAATGCGCCTGGCGGACAGTGACGCACCGCCGCTGTTTATGACGCGGCGGGTGGAAGCGACTTACAACCACACCCTGTTTCTGCCGCCGGTGCTGGAAGACCTTTATCACGGACACCTGCTCCGCCTCTGCCAACTCCGTCTGCAAGACGGCGATCACCTGGCGATGGTCAGCGAGGGTTACGTCCGCGCCAAGGGTGGGGCGGGGCGCTGGGTGTGGAAGGACATCGCCACTTACACCCGGCGCTTGTCCGCCACCGGATGCAGCGCGGCGCAATTGCTGGACGCGATGTTCAGCACCTACCGGCGTCGAGCGCTCTCCGCCAGCGCCGGGGAAGGCGGGGCGCAGGAAAGGAAACCGATTTCGGTCGTGGCGATGTACATCCGCCCCGTGCGGACTGTCACCGTGTGGACCGGTCCGCCGCTCGACCCGGCGCAAGATGAGGAGGCGCTGGGCCGGTTGATGGCCGAAGCAGGCGCGCGCGTGATCTGCGGCGATACGACGGCCCAGATTGCCGCCCGTCACCTGGATGCGAACTTGGAACTGGAACCGCGCCCAGCCCATGGCTGGATAGAAGTGCCGCCGCTCCAAACTCTGGCGGGCGTCGACCTGGTCACCGAGGGGCTGGTGACGATGGACAAGACCCTGGAGCGCATGGCCGACGCAGTGCAAGTAAACGACCTGCCCCGGACACAGGATGGGGCGACGCGCCTGGCCCGCATCCTGCTGGCAGCCGATTGTGTGCATTTCATTGTGGGTTTAGCGGTGAATCCGCACCAAATAGATGAGTCCGGCGAGCCTCTGCGCCGGGGGCTCGTCGAGAAAATAGCCGAGCATCTGAAAGCGCGTGCTAAAATCGTGTCAATCGCGTACTTATGATATAATGAACGCGAGGATAAGAGCAGGCTTTTTACAGCGCGACTAATATATTACGGATATATCAAAATGGATCTAACGAGGGTGATCCTCAAAGTATGCTACTAGAGAGGAGGCAGATTGAGATACATCGCACGTCGAACATCAGATAAAATCAGATGGGTGCGTTTCATTTGAGGTCAAGCTCGTAGTAGGCGATTTATCGCCGTAAAAGCGCGCTGAAGCCGCTACCTAGCGCGCGTACTACGAACAAGGCTTAAAATCATTTGAAACACACCCAAATCAGATTCTGTTTTGCACAGACGTTTAATATTACATCAGATGACGTTTATGGAGGTAGGTGAACTATGAGTGAACCTAAAATAGGCGTATACGTCTGCGATTGCGGCATCAACATCGCAGCCACGATCAAGGTGGCCGATGTGCTCGCATTTGCGCAGCGCCTGCCGAACGTCGTCGTCGCCCGCGAGAACAAGTACATGTGCTCGGAACCCGGTCAGCAAATGATCCAGGACGACATCCGAGACCTGGGACTTGATCGCATCGTGGTGGCCTCTTGCACACCACGGATGCACGAGACGACGTTCCAAAACGCCGTGGCCGAGGCTGGCCTCAACCCGTATTACTTCGCCATGGCCAACATCCGCGAGCACGTCTCCTGGGTCGTACCCGACGTTGGACAGGCCACAGCCAAAGCCAAGCGATTGATCAGCTCGACCGTCCACCGGGTGACTTATCAAAGCGCGTTGGAACCGCGCCAGGAACCGGTCACCCAATCAGCGATGATCATCGGCGCCGGCATCGCCGGCATCCAGGCGGCGCTCACCATCGCCGAGGCCGGTTATCCGGTCTACCTCGTCGAGCGGGAACCGTCCATCGGCGGTCATATGGCCGAGTTGGACAAAACCTTCCCCACGCTCGACTGCTCCACCTGAATTCTCGGACCCAAGATGATGGATGCCGGTCGGCATCCCAACACTACACTCCTGACCTACAGTGAGGTCGAGGATGTCTCTGGGTACGTCGGGAATTTCAAGATCAAAGTGCGCAAGAAAGCCCGTTACGTGAATGAGAATACGTGCACCGGCTGCGGCATTTGCTGGACCGAATGCTTCACGCGGCGCATCCCGCACGACAAGTTGATCAAGATGGGTGAGATGAGCATCGGGGAGAGGAGGCCTGGCGAGCGATGACAGTAGAATTAGAACGAATCGACGAGATCATAGACAGCTACGATGCAGATCGGACCAATGCCCTGGCCATACTTCAGGATATCCAGAAAGCGTACAATTACTTGCCCCGTCCAACGCTCGAACGGACGGCGGAGCGCATCGGCGTATCCGTCGGCGAGGTCTACCGCCTGGCGACCTTTTTCAAGGCCTTTAGCCTGCAACCGCAGGGTGAACATATGCTCAGGGTGTGTTTGGGCACCGCCTGTCACGTGATCGGCGGGGTGCGTATCCTGGAGCATCTGGAGAGAGAGCTGGGTATCAAGGCTGGCGAGACGACGCCCGATGGCAAGTTCTCTTTACAAGCCGTTCGGTGTCTGGGCGCGTGTGCGCTGGCGCCGGTGATGGTCGTCGATGAGCACGTGCACGGCAAGGTAACCAATGACAAGGCGTCCAAGATCGTCGCCGCTCTCAGTCAGGGAGATGAGCTTCCCGAAGCAGAGGAAGCCGGATAGGCCAATCGAAGGAGTAGGGATATGGAAAAGCTAAAGAGTTTGGAGGCCTTGAACCGCCTCCGAGCAGAATTTCAAGATAAAGTATCACTCCGCCTGGATGTCGGCACGACGATCGCGATCGGCATGGGCACCTGTGGCATCGCTGCCGGGGCCCGCGAAGTGATGCACGCTATCCTGGAGGAGTTGGAATCACGTGACGTACAAGCTCACGTGACGACAGTCGGGTGTGTCGGGATGTGTGAGAAAGAGCCGTTGGTGGAAATCCACCGGGCCGATGAGCCGCCTGTGACCTATGGCAACATCACGCCTGCTAAGGCGCCCCGACTTGTTGACGAACATCTTGTCAAGGGGCAGACGATAGAAGAGTGGGTGGTGCAGCGGTGATGGGCCAGTGTATCGTTATCGTATATAGCGGCTTAGTCCACTCTCATACCACTCCTATGAGGAGGATTCAATATGGCTGAGATAAGACGGGCCAACGTGATGGTCTGCAGGAGCACAGGATGCGAGGCTTCTGATGCCGTCGGTGTCTTTGATGCGATGAGGGAGGAGATCAAACGTCGTGGCCTAGATAGCGAGATCGATGTCGTGCAGACCGGATGCCGAGGGTTCTGTGCCATGGGTCCCGTGATGGATATTTACCCTGGGGGTATTTTTTATTGTCAGGTGCAGCCTGCGGACGTCCCCGAGATCGTGGAGGAGACGCTCATCAAGGGCCGGGTCGTGGAACGTCTGACCTACAAGGACACGGAAACAGGCGAGCCTATTCCGATTTACGAGGATATCCCCTTCTATAACAAGCAAGTACGCAATGTGCTCCGCTTTTGTGGAAAGGTCGACCCCCAGAACATCGACGAATATATCGCGCTGGGAGGATATTCCGCCCTGGGCCATGCCCTTTTCGGTATGACGCCTGAGGAGATTATCGAGGAAGTCAAAGCCTCTGGTCTGAGAGGTCGGGGCGGCGGCGGTTTCCCCACAGGTCGCAAGTGGGAGGCCACCCGCGACGCGCCTGGCGACGTCAAGTACGTCGTTGCGAATGGCGACGAGGGCGATCCAGGCGCTTTTATGGATCGCAGCCTGATGGAAGCTGATCCGCACAGTATATTGGAAGGGATGATCATCGGCGCTTATGCCATCGGCGCACACGAGGGCTTTATCTACGTGCGCGACGAGTATCCGCTCGCGGTAAAGAACCTGAGAATCGCCATCCAGCAGGCGAAGGATTACGGCCTGCTGGGTGAGAATATCCTCGATTCCGGTTTCGATTTTGACGTCAAGATCGTGCGAGGCGCTGGCGCGTTCGTGTGTGGCGAATCGAGCGCGCTGATGCAATCGCTGGAAGGCAAGGTCGGCGAGCCGCGTCCCAAGCACTTTCACGCCACCGAGCGCGGCCTATGGGATCGCCCGACGTGTCTCAACAACGTCAAGAGTTGGGCCAACATCCCGCTCATCATCAGCGCCGGCGCCGATTGGTTCACCTCGATGGGAACCGAGGGCAGCAAGGGCACCAACACGTTCTGCCTGGTGGGCAAGATTCAGAATCCGGGCTTGATTGAGGTGCCCATGGGCATCACGTTGCGCGAGATCATCTACGATATCGGCGGCGGCATCCCGGACGGCCGGGAATTCAAGGCTGTGCAAACCGGCGGCCCCTCGGGCGGATGTATCCCTAGCGATCTACTTGACCTGCAGGTGGACTTCGACAGGCTCACCGAGGCGGGTTCCATGATGGGGTCCGGCGCGATGGTCATCATGGATGATCGCACGTGCATGGTAGACGTCGCACGCTACTTCCTCGATTTTCTCAAGGAGGAATCCTGCGGTAAATGCACGCCCTGCCGGGAAGGCATCAAGAGTATGCTGACGATCCTGAATCGCATCGCCGAGGGACATGGCGAGATGGCTGACTTGGATGCCTTGGGGGCCCTGGCGATCACGGTGCAATCGGGGTCCCTGTGTGGTCTGGGTAAAACAGCCCCCAACCCGGTGCTCAGTACACTGCGCTACTTCCGTGACGAGTACGTCGCGCATATTGAGGATCACACATGTCCGGCGGGCGTCTGCAAGGCGCTGATTGAGTACTACATCGACGCGGAACTATGCACCGGTTGTGGCCTCTGTAGCCGGAAGTGCCCGCAAGAAGCGATCAGTGGGGAAAAGAAAGAAGCGCACACCATCGACCTGGATCTCTGTATCAAGTGTGGTGTCTGCTTCGACGTCTGCCGCTTCGACGCGGTCGGCATGAGATAAGGGAGGAACACGATATGGCTACTTTGATTATTGATGGACAAACGGTCCACGCTGAGGAGGGGCAGACTATCCTGGAGGTCGCCCGGGAGAATGGCATCGAGATACCGACGTTGTGTTACCATCCGCTCCTGGAAACCTACGGCGCCTGCCGCCTGTGCACGGTGGAGGTCATCCGCCACGGCCGCTCCAAGCTGGAGACGGCTTGCACGCACCCGGCGTGGGATGGGTTGGAGATCAAGACCCATTCAACCGACGTCAACGAGGTGCGCAAGGTTATCCTGGGACTGTTCCTATCACGTTGTCCCGAGGTGCCCATCATCCAGGATCTGGCGCGGCAGTATGGGGTCACCGAACCGCCATTCCCGCCGGAGGATCTGGAACAGAAGTGCATTCTCTGCGGTCTGTGCGTGCGCGTGTGCCACGAACTGGTGAAGGCGGACGTGCTGAACTTCTCGCAGCGGGGCATCGACCGCCAGGTGGGCCCGCCCTTCCTGGAGAAGACCCGCCAATGCATCGGCTGCGGGGCTTGCACGATCATCTGCCCCACCGGCGCGATCGAGATCGTCCTGGAGGAGGCCGCGATCTACGGGGCCAAGCCGCTGGGACCGACCAGCGCCGTCTGGGTGCCCTCCATGCAGGCAGTGCCCCGGGTGCCGGTGATCGACAAGGATTCCTGCATTCACTTCCGGCAACTGGATCGGAGTGAAGGGGAGATCGTGGACGCCTGCCAGGCCTGCCAGATGTTGTGTGAGGCTGACGCGATCAATTTCGATCAACAGGATGAGATCCTCGAGCTGGATGTGGGCACCGTCATCGTCGCCACCGGTTTCGAGATGTGGGATCCACACAAGCTCTCTCAATACAGCTACGGTAAGTCGCCCAACGTCATCACCGGCCTGGAGTTCGAGCGTCTGTCAAACTCGGCCGGTATCTCGGGCGGCGAGATCCTGACGGCCGAGGGCGACAAGCCGGAGCGAGTGGCGATCATCCACTGCGTGGGCAGCCGCGATCACAACGCCCACGAGTATTGCTCCCGCTTCTGCTGCATGTATAGCCTCAAGCACGCCCACCTGGTGCGCGATAAGACCGACGCCGAGGTGTACGAATTCTACATGGACATGCGCACCTTCGGCAGCGGTTACGAGGAGTTCTACGAGCGGATCCAGAAGGAAGAGGGCATCACGATGGTGCGTGGTCGGGGGGCCTCGGTCGAGGTGCTGCGCGACGGCAAGTTGCGCGTCAAGGGCGAAGACGCCGACCTGGGCGAGCTGGTCCACGTGGACGTGGACATGGTCGTGCTCAGTTCCGCCGTCGAAGCGCCCCACGACGCCGACCAGGTAGGCTCGATGCTGGGCCTGAGTCGCAAGCAGGACGGATTCTTCGCCGAGGCGCATCCCAAATTGCGCCCGGTGGAGACGAATACCGAGGGCGTGTTCCTGGCCGGCGCGGCCCAGGGCCCCAAGGACGTGCCGGATACGGTAGGACACGCCGGCGCGGCGGCCTCAATGGCCCTGGCGCTCCTGGACAAGGGCGAGGTCACCATCTCGCCGCAGGTAGCGGTGGTGGACGAGAAGCTCTGCTCGGCTTGCAAGACATGCCTCTCGCTCTGCCCATACACAGCCATCAGCTTCATCGACGAGGAGAACGTGGCCCGCGTCAACGAGGCGCTGTGCAAGGGGTGTGGCACGTGTGTGGCGGCCTGCCCGGCCGGCGCAATTACAGCGCGTCACTTCACCACCGAGCAGATTATGGCCCAGATCGAGGGGCTCTTCCGCCTGCCTGAGACGGAGGAAGAACTCGTCGAAGCTGAAGTTGAAGGAGTAGGTTCATGAGCAACAACGGTAAAGACTTTGAACCGAGGATCGTCGGTTTTTTGTGCAACTGGTGTACGTACGCCGCGGCCGATACGGCCGGGGTCAGCCGGATGACGCAAGCGCCCAACGTGGACGTCATTCGCGTGATGTGCTCCGGGCGCGTGGATCCGGCCTTCGTCCTCAAGGCGTTTGCCGAAGGGGCCGATGGCGTGATCGTCTCCGGTTGCCACCCTCCGGGAGACTGCCATTACAATAATGGCAATTACAAGACCTTCCGTCGTATGCCGCTCCTGGAGGCGATGTTGCAGCAATACGGAATCGAAGAAGGACGTTTCCATTGGGGTTGGATCTCCGGCGCCGAGGCCCCCAAATGGGCCAAGTTGGTGAACGAGTTCACCGAACAGGTGCGGGATCTGGGTCCGCTCAATTGGAAACGACAGCTCAGTAGCAAGGAGGAATAGGCCAATGGCAGAAAACGGAAAACTGAAACTAGGGCTCTATTGGGCTGCCTCCTGCGGCGGGTGTGAGATTGCCATCGTCGAGTTGCGAGAAAAGATCCTCGACCTGGACGCAGCGGCGGAAATTCTCTTCTGGCCTTGCGCGATGGACTTCAAGTACAAGGACGTCGAGGCGATGCCCGACAAGCACATGGATGTGGTGCTGTTCAACGGCGCGATCCGCAGCAGCGAAAATGAGGAGATGGCGCACCTGCTCCGCGAGAAAGCGAAGGTGCTGGTCGCCTTTGGGTCGTGCGCCCACGAGGGGTGCATCCCCGGGTTGAGCAACCTCTTCGACCGCGAATCCACCTTCGAGCGCGTCTACCTGACCTCGGAATCGGTCGATAATCCCAACGGGTATCTGCCACAGACGTCGTACCAGATGCCCGAGGGGGAGGTGCATATTCCCACATTCTACAATACGGTCAAGAC
>DSAR01000513.1 GCA_011046405.1 Chloroflexota bacterium
CCTCCAGCCGCCGCGCCAGTTCGTAGGTGAACAGCACGATGGCCAGCTTGGAATGCGCGTACGCTTGCAGCCCCCGATACCCCGACCGGCTTTGCAGGTCGTCGAAATTGATCCGTGCCCGGGCGTGGGAGCGGGAGGAGACGTTGACGATCCGGGCCGGGGCGCTGGCCTTGAGCGTATCCAGCAGCAGATGGGTCAGTAAAAAGTAGCCCAGGTAGTTGAGGGCGAACGTCATCTCGATCCCATCGACAGACTCCTGCCGGCAGGCGAAGATGGCCCCGGCGTTGTTCACCAGCACGTCCAGGCGCCGGTGGCGGCTCTCGAACTGCTGCACCAGTCGGCGAATCTCTTGCTGCGCCGAGAGATCGGCCTGCATAAACTCGACAGCCCCGTCGCCCGTCTGCCGCTCGATCTGCTTAGCCGTGGCTGACCCCTTTTCTGCGTCGCGGTCCACGAGGATCACGGTTGCACCGCGCTGCGCCAGCGCGCGGGCGGTCGCCGCGCCGATACCCGAGGCGGCGCCCGTCACCATGCAGACCTGACCACGCAGGGGCACGTTCGACTGTGCCATAGCGCTGGCTACTCGCTCACCCGGCTGACCAGCCAGTCCTTGGCCGCCGGGATACTTTCGACCATGCGCAGGTCTGGCCTCAAGAATTGTAATGCCATGACGACCGCCTTTTGCGCCGGACTGGACACGCCCACGATCGCGGTGGGGCTGCTGGGGATTTCCTTGGCCCGGGCGGCGGCCGACAGATCCCTGGCTCGGTTGGTCACCTTTGAGGTGATGCGCGAGCCCGTCACGTCGATCAGCATCAAAATCAGCGTCCCCGGAGCCTGTTCCAGCACCTCCGCCTCCGCCTCATCGAGTGCCCGGATGAACGTCTCTTCATCCAGGATGTTGGAGTAGTCGCAGAAGATCATGCGCTTCCCCTTGTGTTCGATCCACTGTACACGATTGCTCATAGGATGCCTCCTTTTTACGAACTCTGACCGTGATCCCGGCCCTCAATCCGCTATACGATCCATCCAGTCCGAGGACGGTAATCGTCTCTCCCAGGGCCTGAGTGGACAGAGGAAAAGCCAGTTTGTCATCTAGCGTGTAGAACATGCCCCAGAACGCTTCCTCCTCGTCGTAGCAGTCGACCGTCGCCTCGGCCATTAGCTCATCGAATCGGTTCTTATCCATCACGTCATCCCCTTGTTCCTGTAACACTTCAAGCATCAAGCACTCAAAACAACCCGCACCATCTCCCACCCCGGCCCCTGCCTCTGTACGTCGAAGCGGGGATGCTGGTGCAGTCCATCCACCGTCAGCGTAAAGCGAAAGGGAAACAATTCGGGTAACCGAAGTAGGTCGGCAAAGGGAATCTCCTCGGCCGGGTGCGCGTAAAGCGCGCAGGCCAGGAGCCATACCTCCAATTCGGCGCTGCTCGCAGAAAAAGCTTGCTGCCTGGCTTCGTAGACGTACCGCTTTTCGGTCTCGGTTAGGACATCCCAATCACGCAATGAAGCGATGATTCGTTCCACTGAACGATCGAGGGAGCCCAAATGACCTCGCTCGGCTGCCATACGCTGTTTGACCATCCGGGTTGTGACTTTTCCCTCAAGTCGAGCAAAGCGTCCGACCACAGCGGCGCACTCGCGGAAGAAAGCGTAATATAGCAGCGAAAGCCCATAGTGTAACCAAAGGCGATCTTCGATCACGGGCGACGTCTGGAACCAGTCCACCGCCTCATCGTGCAGGGCGGGGGCAATCTCTCTGCTCTTGAGCCAGATATTGATCAGGACGTCTATCGTCTTGCGCCGGGCGTCCTCCCCCGTGAGATGCTGCCCGAGCACCGGTTCCAGTCGCGCTCGGAGTTCGTCGAGGTCGTCGGTCTCCGCACAGAAAGCGGCGGCTGCATCGAGCCATGACCGAAAAACGGTGCGGTTGAATCCAATACCCTTATCCATATACCCTCTCAGAGATCCCAATCTCCACCAACGGGACCACCACCTCGTCCAACGTTGGGCCGCCGTGGGTGACGACACGTTCATGATCAGTCGCGAATGCCTTGCGCCCCTCGGGCATCAGCACCCAGACGTCGTCCGGCAGCAGGCCTCGTTGATGCCAACCATGTTGATGCCAGCAGATGGTCTCCGTGAAGTCCCGCCGGACGTTTTCGACGGCGTGCCGGTCGCTGTAGATGCGCGCGCGCTTTCCCCGGGTATCAACGGTGAGCCCTTCCGAGGGTCGCCCGAAACCGCGCGCCTCCACGTGCCCGTGATCGCTGGTCAGGTAGACGGTGAAACCGCGCGCCAGCAGATTGGCAATTACGGCCTCTAATTTTCGACTGTAACCCTCTAGCCACACGTTCAGCGAGGCATAGAACGTGGCCCCGCCCAGCGTGGCGTCATGTACCATATCGTCAACCGTGTTTTCAATCAAGCAGAGCGCGCGGGTGCGGGCGCTGTCGATCTCCGGCGGCGGGCCGTTTCGCTCCAGGGCCAGGTGGACGTGGGGACAAGCCGCCTCTCCCAGTCCCTTCCTGGCCCAGAAGGCGGCCCACCGGCGCGCTTCGGTGCGCGTCGTATCCAGTGTGTCGGCGAAATCGGCCGGTCGCAGGCCGCTGACCAGCGCCTGACGGGAGACCGAGGTAAGGGTGGGAATCTGGGCCAATAGCAGATGTTCATCGAAGCGCCATCCCGGATGACGCGCCCGCCAGGTGGAGCCGACGATGTACCAATCGGCCAGGGCGAGCCCATCGAGGACGAGCAGCGCCACGCGACTGTTCTCACGCCCGCGCTGTTGGCATCGGTAAGCGATGTAGTGCGGCGTGTGATGGACGTGGTGGGGCGTCGGCAGGCAGCGGCTGCCTAAGGGGGCGTACCGCTGGCGCAGCCAGCCGAGGAACGCGGCGTCAATCTCGTCTTCCAATCTCTGACAGGCCGCTTGCTGATCCGCTTTGAGCGGCTGATTGGGATCGTGGCGCAAGGTGGTGAGCTCGGCCCAGGCGCGGGCGACGCGCTGCCACCGTTCCCAGCGCGCCTCCTCAAGCGGCGGTGCGTCACAGGACGCTTGCATATGCTCACCCAGGACGTCCAGCAGTTCGGCGGCGCGGCGGGGGCGACGGTCTTCGTCCCGGGAGAGGACGGCGGGGCGGGACCAGGCGGGCAACCGCTCCGGACGGTCCACCCGCACCGCTTCCAGCGTTCCACTGCGCATCAAGCCGGGCAGCGTGTCCTGGAGGCCATCGTCCGCCTCGAAATTGAGCACGTAGCGCGTCGATCCTTCCCCAAGCAACTCCCCGGTCTGTTGCTGCACGTAGCCCCGCCATTGTTCGCGCACGAAGACGGCGAAGGCGGCGCGGTCGGTCAGCAAGGTCTCCAACGACCAATCGTCGTAGGCCGGTATCTCGCGCAAATGTTTCAGCAGCTGATCGACGAGCAGCGTTGGCATAGGGCCGGGCTGCCGGTGAATCTGGTCCAGCCAGGTGATAAGGCGGGCGGGCTCCCGCAGCGCGTCGATGTCGGCATCGAAGGCATGGCGCAAGACAAAGGCCATAGTGCGCCGCTGGCTCAGGCGGTGGGATGGCGAGACGGCCTGGCTCAGTCGCCATCTCTGGGAAGGCGTAAGCGTGCGCACAATCGGGTAAGCCAGCCTGGGGAAGAAGGTGTGCAACGCCAGCGTGACGTGATGGCCCTGCTGCCACAGGTCGTATGGGAGTTCGTCGAGCGGGCCATCGGTGACGACGATGAGCGGATGGTCGATGCTCCATGGGCGCGCCTGTTCCACGCGGTGGCGCAGGGCGACGGGATCAGGCTCGTCGATCAACGTAAAGCCGCGCTCACTCAATGCGGTCAGAAGTTCCTCTTCGGCGAGCACATCGTCGGGGTCGCTGACCAGGGTGAGGGGGTGGGTATGGGATGGGAAGTGGCGCAGAACGGTGTGATTTGTCATGTGTTATCCGTCATGCGTCATGCGTCATTCGTCATGCGTCCGGGACGTTGTTTAGGAGGTCTGGGTCTTTTTGGTAGGGCGCTGATGGTTCGTGCAGGGTTTTGCCGCGTTGTTGCGGGATCATTTTCAGCAAGAGTTGAATGATGCGGGTGAGTAAACGGGTGCGGTGGTGGTAGGCGTTTTCGTTCATCGCGTGGCGGGCTTTGAAGTACCAATCGCGGCTTTCGCGCGCGGAGCCGAGGGCGTATTCGTAGAATCGCGCTCGATCCCGACCAGAACCGCGCGAGTAGCCTTCGGCGATGTTGGCGCTGACTGAGCCCAATGAGCGGTAGAGTTGATCGCAGAGGCCTCGCAAGCGCCGATTTTTCACCAGCTTGGCCGTGTCCCGCCAACCCAGGTCGCTCGCGAAAAGCGCCAGCCGGTAGGCAGCCACGCGCCACAGGGCGTCGTTTTTGATGTCGGTGGGAACAGAAGCTTCCCATTCGTCGTAGGTCATAGGGCTCCTCTGTCATGCGTCATTCGTCATGCGTCATTCGTCATCCGTCACTCGTCAAGCGTCACGGATGACGGATGACGCATGACGGATAACGCATCACGCATGACGCCCGCAAACTCGCGTTATCGTAGTACATCAACAGATCCGCGTCCTCCTGGAGCACGCGCTGCGGCAAGCGCTCGGCGACCTGGATGATGGTCTCGTAATCGTTGCGCTGCCAGGCGTCTGCGAAACCCGCGCGCACGGCCTCGGTGCGGAATTTGCGCAAACGGCCCGATTTCTTCACGTATTCCTTGAACTCGCGCAGCAGGGTCTTGCGACGCAGTTTCTCCAGGTCGCTGGCCTTGTTGGGATCGGGTGCGTACCAGCGATCCGCCTCGTCCTGGAGGAAGTTTTGCTCCAGGACGACGCTCAATTCCGGCAGTTCTTCGTGGCTGGCCTGGTGGAGTTGGCGCAGGAACTGGGGTTGGAGCTCCTGGTAGGTCTGTGGCTGACCGCCGACCTGGGGATCGAGTTGCTGGCGCAACCACTGGATGGCGCTCTTCTCGTCGTCGACGAAGAGGGAGAGCTGGGCCACGCTCTCCGCATCCAGGCGGGTGCGGTCGTACTCGGTGACCTGGTCGGGCAGGAAGAACATGCCGTCCCGCTCGATGAAGCGTTCGCGCAGTCCAGCGTAGAACTCGGCGGCGGAGAGGGGCACGGTGGCGCCGCGCTGGATGTGGAAGGCGACCATGCGGTCGAAGAGCAGGTAGTCCTGGCGCTCGGCGAGGGTCTCCAGTTGGCCATTGAGCCGCACCACGACCGGGAGCTGGGCCAGATGCTGGCGCACGAAGTCCCAGGCGCCCTCGGCGGTGCCGGAGCGCTCCAGGAAACGCTGTTCGAAACCGGTGCGGGGTTTGTAGGCGGAGATAACCAGGTCTTGTTTGGCAGCGCTGGAGGCCGTGACCTGGCGGTAGGACTTAGATTTCTTGTCCAACGTCCGCACGTCGGCCACCATAAAACCGGCGGAAAGAAGCGCCTCTTGAATCGCGTTCCAGACGGCATTGTGGCTGTTGTGGAACACCACCGTCATCCAACGTCCCGGCTTGAGCCAGTCGTAGAACTGGACGAAGGCTTCGCGCATCAGATTCTGGTAATCCTGTAGGGTCTTTTCCTTCGCCTGATCGACGATCGCCTCTGCTTCGCTCTCGGTCCAGACCCGGTGCCAGGACTCCACCAGGTAGTTCAGGTCGGCATAGTAGATGTTCTCCCCAAATGGCGGGTCGGTGAAGATGTAGTCGACGCTGCTTTCCAGGGCCGGGGGAATCGTGGCCGACTGGGTTGCGATTGAGACGTGGCCCGTCTGTGTCTGAAATCCCGCAAAAGCACTGGTTAACCGCTTGACCTTGCCTCTTAGAATATACCAGGGCGATACCTCCGCAATATGGGAGCTGATGTAGTAAACTCCAGAAAGATATTGATTCACTTGAGAATAGTGCGTTGGCGTGTACCTTTCAAGAAGCGACATCCCCCAAATGGCTTGTTCGACGGTGAAAAGCATAAAAGACCGCAGGCGCGGATCGGCGATTGCTGAGGCTTTGGACCAGAGCAGACTCAGGACGTGGCGTGCTCGCGGGAGGAAGAAATGGTGAAGGTGAGTCACACCGTAATTCTCCATAACCGCACGTTGGTGTGTCATATGCATAAACGGGATTTCCTTAGTCGGAAAACCGACAGGCATAGGAAGTGCCTCAACGCGTTCTATTATTTCAAGATCGTGTTCGTCAGGCCGTTTCTGATACTTGGTGCGCCCCACCTTGTACTCGATCATCACCGGCATGCGTTTGAGCGTCCTGACCGGACGGCCCAAGACCGGGTCGAACTGGGTCACGTAGTGCCTCTCCAGCGAGTTCTTGGTCACTGCCGCGCCGCAGTGGCGGCATTCGAACGTCTTCTTGACCCGCCCATCCTCATCAAGCGCAGCCTCGTAGAATATGACCTCACCGCTACACTGGGGGCAGATCAAGATCTCACTCCATACCGTGTAGCTGATGCGTCCCCTCACGCGCTGACCATGTTCGGTCTCAACACGCCGGACCGGCGCCCCGTGACGCGCCCCGCCGACCTCGCTACTATTCTCCCCGCTCGGGTCGTGCCGGGTCTCATACATCCACCCAATCTCTTCTTGCACTTCATCCAGGATGCGTTGCGCCTCCCGCCGGAAGGTCGGGGTATCTACCGGCGTGTTGTAATTGTGAGCGATGAAGGTGGCTGCGGGCGAGAGATCGACCAACACAGCCTTGCGGGGCCCAAGACGCGAGACGGCCTCGGTGCCAGCGCGCACTATCCCATCATCGCCCACTCGATATCCCAGCCCCTGTACTTCCTGGAGATCGCCACAAAGCTGAGCCGCTACGCCCGTCATCCCGGTGCCACAGAAGCCGTCGAATACGACGTCGCCGGGATCGGTGTAATGCAGCAGATAGCGCATAATGGCCTTGTGGGGCACCTTGGTGTGATAAGAATGAGCGGTATAGACGTAGCCGCTTTTCCCTTCGCTGACATCCGTTGCAAACGGCTCACGATGATAATCGTCCTCCGTCACGCGTGAGGCGTCACCTGACGAATGACGCATGACGGATGACGCCTCCCGCTCCTCCCGCCACCGCTCGATAATCTCCGGCAAGAAAGGATGCGGGCAAGCGGTGTAGTAGGGCGGATCGGAGAGGGCTAAAATATCCTCGTCCTCCCCAATCGGGAAGCCCTCAATGGCGCGGAAGTCGGGGTCATGCAGGCGCTCGCGCAGCCGTTCGAGGTACGCCTCGCGCTCGGCGTCGCGTGCGCTCGATTCTGAAGACGATCGCTCGTTGATCAATTCAGGTTGTTGGGGCATAGGTGTCCTTTTAGTCTACGTTGGCGAACTTGAGGGCCTTATCAGCAGCCATTTGCTGTTTTTTCTTGATGCGCTTGAAAAGCCGCTGCCAGCGCGGGCTGAGAGCATCCTCATCACTCAATACTTCAACGAGACGATTCGCGAAAAGCATCATAAGCGCTCGATTCTCCGAAGCCACCGGCTCGCTTTCCAGGCAACGGAGCATCGCATAAACGTGAGGCGCCAGAGCGCAACTCTGATCATCGTCGTCATCCAGGTAAGTTTGGGTTTCCGTTTTGAAGCGCTCGATCAGAGCAGTTCTCCTCTGGGGCGTCACCATCTCGTCCACGGTCTCATAGATACAAGAGGCAAAGTTGGCTGAGGCCCGCGAAAGGAAGTAGCGACTCAGATGCCAGGGTTTGCTCAGATGCCGCTTTTCCATCTTGTCCAAAGCCATTACGGCCTCATCTCGCCTGATCGGGTACGGTACAAGGGAGATCTGCCCTTGATAGAGTTTCGTCTGCATCTTCTCAAGCAGGTTCTCCTCCTGGCGCTCCCAGGCCAGGGCCAGGTCGGGGAGAGCCTCCAAATCTGCGGTTAATTCCTCGACAGTATGAGCTCGCGCCGTTGCCGCGGTGATGGTCTCCATATCCTCGCTGTAATGGACACCACACCATATCGCGTAGAGATCATCGTCGATCCTTGCGCGCGCGTCCTCCAAGGTCTGCATCGCGCGATCGAATGACGCCTCGTAGGTGTCCATCACCAACCCGCACAAGCCAAGAGGCGACTTCGCTTCATTTTTTCCCCTCACTCCGATACTGACCCACGTCGAGATAATAAAGGTCATTTCCAGTTTGTCCAAATCGTGGGGACTCAGGAAATGGGCTTTGCATTGTTCCAGCCGCCCAAGGATATCCTCCCGGAGTTGGGGCGTGTCAAAATCGTCGATTACGGCGAGGCGATAATCGTCGTAAACAAGTTGAGTGTTTCCTCTGTTCAGTTCTGCTTCTTTGTTGATTTGCTTTTTGAAGCGCGGAAAATGCCGCACTGCCGCTTCCAATGTCCGTTCAGGATCGAAGTAGAAGTTGGCGAACTCCGCTTTCTCGCGCAGGACATAAGAATCCTTCAGGCAACGACGCAGATTTTCCTCGAAGGCGTTCGGCTCCATACTGTTGAAACGCTCGCTCAACACTTGGAGCGCAGCGATGGTATTACCAGTGGTTTTTGAACGGCTTCGTGATCGTCTTTTTCTCATAGTGCCTATCCAGTGAAATTCTTGTTTTTCGTGCAAGGATTTTGCATACGAGGTTACTCCTTCCTGGTTCCGGCTCGGAAGCACAGCGGCTTCGTCCGGGATAGGCGTTATTGTTATGCATCATTCGTCATTCGTCAGGCCCAATTGATACTTCATCATCATTTTTCTCATGAAACGACTTTTTCTCATCCGCTTGAGAACCTGTCGCAGGCGTGGGTTGAGCACGTCTGGATCACTCGCGACTGCGTGGAAGCCCTGGGTCAGGTAGAGCGTCCCTATGACCGGATTGCGCGCAGGTGGTCCTTCATCCAGATAGTGGATCGCGGCTTGGACGTACGCGGCCAATGGACGCAGTTGATCGTCGTCGGATGTCAGACAACGCTGCCCTAACGCCTGCAACTCGTCGCTCAGATCCACCATTCTCTGGGGCGTCATGATCTCCGTGAGTGTATCTCGAAAACACACGACCAGGTTGACCATCGCCAGCGGTGCGATATAGCGACTCAGGCTCCAGGGCTTGCTCAGGTATCGGCGCTCCATCCTATCCAGGGCCAGTTTGATCTCCTCAGAGGTGAAAAAGTGATGATCGATGTCCGGCCACATGGAGATGATCTCCAACTGAAACTCTTCTACCAAGTGGCTTGTTTGCCGCTGCCACGCTATGCTTAACGCGGGGTCCGATGCAATACGCGCCTCTAACTCGGCAAGAGCGCCGATCTGCTCCAGCGTTGCGTCGATGAGCGCCATATCCCCTTCGTGATACCGGGCGCGCCACAGGTTATAAAGGTCATCGTCGATGATGTCGCGTGCGTCCTCTACCGTCACCATCGCCCGGTCGAATGATTCCTCGTAGATCACCGTCACCAGCGCGTATAGTCCGAGCGGCAGTGGCTTTTTGCCTTCCAGCAATTCATTCCCCTCTTGGCCGAGAAAGATCTTGACGAGCAAAGCGCTTTCGATCTTCGACATATCGTGGCGGCGCTTACGCTTCTGGCGGCTGATGTAGCGCTCTAGCCGATGCAACAACTGCTGCCGAAGTTGGGGCGTCTCCATATCGTCCAGCACGGCGATGCGATAGTCGTCATATTTGGCCGGGTCCAGTCTCTCTTCCTTTTCCAATGCGCGCTTCATCTGGCTTTGGAGAGGTGGGAAGTGGCGGGCTGAGGCCTCTAGTGTTTGCCGGGGGTCAAGGTAAAAGTCGGCAAACTCGGGCTCGTCGCGCAGGCTGGCGCTCCGCTGCAAGATTTCAATGATGACGTCAAAAACGTCGCCCGATTCCGCCTGGGCTGCGATTCTGGTCAACATCTCAGCCATGTAGGTCGGGCTGTCAATCGTATGTTCGATGTTCTTCCGAGATCGTTTCTTTCTCATGATGTCCTTTCGTTCGTCATTCGTCATGCGTCAGGCGTCATCCGTCAGGCGTCATCCGTCAGGCGTCATCCGTCAGGCGTCATCCGTCAGGCGTCATTCATCATTCGCCATTCGTCTCAAGCGTCAGTCGCGTGTTGCGTGGGTCGTGGCCGCGCATCTGCTCGCCCACAAAGCCGTCGAAGCGACGTTTCAGCTCCTCCACCGTGCAGGGAAGGCCGCCCTCCTTCAGCGCCTCCAACAGCCCGTCGACCGGCAGGGCCAGCGCCTCGATGCCGCGCAGGGCCTGCACCGCCGATTCGACGAAGCCCTCGGGAATCTGGGCCTCGTCTAACGGATGTCCTTTGTCCGTCTCCTGCGCCAGGAATTGCTCGATCGGCGCCCGCTCGTCCGGCGTCATCGCCTCCAGGCTGCGTCGGGCCGTCTCGCTGGTCAGCGCGTCGCGCAGCGCCTGTCGCCAGCGGGTCAGTATGTCGTCCAACTGCCGCTCCAACTGATCCAGGGTCTGATTGGCTCGCACGTC
Organism: Chloroflexota bacterium; assembly: GCA_011046405.1. GTDB lineage: Bacteria > Chloroflexota > Anaerolineae > B4-G1 > B4-G1 > DSAR01. Next base: position 10,440 of record DSAR01000513.1, read on the forward strand.
CCGGCGCTGCGCCGGTCGCAGGTGGCAGAAGGGACAGGTCGGCGTGTCGTCGATGGCGCTCTCGTGGAACTCGCGACAGATGGGCAGCTCTGTCATCCGCTGCTTCCAGCCATCCAACTCGCTCCCGCTGAGCAGGTCGATGGCCGCCAGCGCGTTGAGGGCGGTCAGCCGCGCATCGCTGTACAGCCGCTGGCGACGGTCGTCCGCCTGGGGGCCGAGCGTCAGGCGCCGGTGCTGCTCGGCGTAGGCGGCCACGTAATCCGCCTTGAGCGTTTCCAACTGGCGCGAAAGGGCGTTGAAGTGCATAGGGTCAATTGCCTCATCGTCTTCATCGCCGCCGCCGAAACGACGCACGTCGTCGACCAGCGATTTGCGCATCGCCGCCGCCCGCTCCGACCAGGGGTGAGGCGATTCTGGACCGGAGGGCAGGTTGGCCTGGGCCTCGGCCAGGTAAGCGGTCAACGGCTGAACGCGACCGACCAGATCGAGCAACTGCCCGGCCCGCTCAACCACGGCTTGTCGATCGAGCGCCTCCTGCACCTGGGTCACGGTCAAGCGCAGATTGCGCAGCTTGCCCACTGTGTCGAAGCGGCTCAACGCCTCCAGGAACTGCTTGTAACCGCGCAGGTGCGGCAGTAATTCGGTGCGAGAGAGGGAGACAGTGGGATGGCTGGCGCCCACCACCGCGCCGCTCTCGACCTCGTAATCAAAGCGGTCGGTGAAGATCGCCTCGTTCCACAGGCGCAGCCCCTGTTGCATTTGCCCCTCGATTGTAGCCGCGCGCTCCAGCTCGCCTCCAACAACGCTTTGTAGCCTCTGCACCGCATCTCGACGGGTGTTCTCATCGCGCACCAGGCCCGGCGCTAACCCCAGCCCCTCGAAGATCATGCCCCACAAGTTGAGCGGCAACGTGCGCGGCCGCTTGTAGAAACGGAAGTCGACCAGATCAACCATCGCCCGCGTGGCCGCGCGCTCAATGTTACCGGCGTCCAGCGTCTCACGTCCGCCCAGGTTGAGCACGACGTCTCCGTGATAGACCAGGGATAAAAGCACCACTACGGCCCATTCCGGTTCCAGTTGGAAGCAGATGTCCTTTTCGATTGGCTGGATACCGCCGGAGACCTGCTCGATCAATTCCCCACGATTGACGACTTGACCCTCCGGCTTCTCCTGCAGCAGGTCGAGATAGCGCCGGGCGTAGCGGGATTGATAGGGGCGCAGGTTCTCCTCGTCATCTAACAGCTCCAGGCCGTCCAGCACGCCTATCGCCAGGTTGGTGCGTCCACGCCCGGCCAGGAAGCGAATGGCGTCCATCGCGGCGGTGGGGCGGGCCGATTCGGTGACGGGACGGGTCAAGCGCTCAAAGGCGGGATAATCGGGATACCGTTCCTCGAACTCAGGAGCCAGCAGATGGGCCGCGATCAGGCGGATCAGATCCTCCATCGTCTCGCTGGCAGAACTCTGTGCGCCGGACAGCACCGTTCCGACGGGATTGGTCACGCCCTGATAGGTGACTTGCAGGTGATCGGGAAAATAGTCGCGCAGCCATCCCAGGAGCTTACCCAGGTACTCATCCGCCTTTTCAGCGTAGGTCGTCCGGTGGGATGCGGCTTCCTGGGCCATCGCGCGAGCGCCAGCATAGAGGCGCACTCGATCCTCGAAGGTCTGGTCCAGCCCGCTCAATTGGAAGATGACCTCATCCGCGCGTTGTCCATCGTGCCATTGACGATTGATGAAGGGCGGCATGATGTAGACGTAGAAATCGCGCGGCGGCTGGGCCGTGCTTCGTTCGTCGGGGGCGCCAAAGAAGAGATAGCCAGGGCGGGTCACCATCGGCAATCGTTGATCCGCCCGCTCGACCCAGGGTAGCTCGTAGAGCCAGATGCGATGGCCGTTCGAGTAAGTGGTCTCGCTGAGGTTGAGCGCGCGGCGCAAGCCATTGAAGAAGTAGCGGTTGAGATCGCCCTGCTCCATAAACTGACCCCGCTCCTGGATCTTGGCCTCGAAGTCAATGTCCTTGTCCACGTCGAGGTAATACTGCCCGTTGGCCTCGTTGTAGGAGATGTACTGGCCGGTGACGGTGCGCTGAATCTCGCGCAGCGCCACCTGTACCTGGCTGAGCAGGAAGTCGGCCGACGCTTCCGGCAAGGGACGGAAGAGACAGAGATCGTCGCGCAGTTCCTCCGGGGTGACGCCCAGCGGCGCGCGGATGTCGTGGGTGGTCAGCCGGTGGACGCTCAGGGCGTGAATGATGCGCAGCGCTACAGGCTTCAGTCCAGGCCGGGTATAGGCGTTGCGGATGCGGCCCTCCAGCACGTCGCTCTTTTCGATCACCTCGGCCACGTCGGGCAAGCCGCGCATGCTGGGGTTGCCGCGCAAAATGTCCCAGTAGTGATCGTAGGAGATCAGGCCGGGCTGGTCCGGCGGCACCTCCTCATCCAGCAATCCGCGCATCGCCTGGCTGAAGGTCTTCAAGACCTCCCGCTTCTCGGCTACCGAGACGCGCTCGAAGGTCTCCAGGTAGGCCGGGTGGATGGGGAAGAGTTGGGCAAATTCGTCCAAGCGCTCTGCCATGTGGCCGTACAAGTGCGTGAACTGGCGCAGGTGCTCGGTGATACGGGCCAGTTGCTCGTCGTTCTTCTGGAGCAATCGGTGAGAGACGACGTAGGCGATGTCCTCACGCACGATGCGCACTTGCTCGAAGCGGTCGCGCACACGGCGTAGCTGTTGCGCGACGAAAGCGAAGCGCGGACTGTCAAATAGCGTCTCCTGCAAACCGGCCAGGAAGCGAAAGGGCGTCAGCGCAGCCACCTCGCCCAATTCGCGCAAGAAACCCAGGTCGAGGATCAATTGTCGCTCCTCGCGCGTGCGCAGGTAATCGAGCAACTCATCGACGACCAACAGAAGGCCCTGCTCGGGATAACGTTCCTGGAAAGCGCCCATCGCCTCGATGAGGGCGTTCTTGTTGTTGGTGATCTCGTCAGCCGGTGGAAAGGTATAGGGCGTCCCCCAGGCCTCCAGCGCGATCTCCAATTCGCGAAGGAGAATATCGCGCAGGCTGCCGGTCACCCCGCCGATCTCCGTGCGGGCGACCTTGAAGCGTCCGGCGATGGACGCGGCCGCCTCCTGCACGTCCGGATGATCCAACGCCTCTACGAGATGATCGTGTTCCGCAATCGCGGAGACGACGGCCATCAGGTGGGATTTGCCGGTGCCGTAGTTGCCGACGATGAGCACGCCTTTGTTGTCGCGCGGTCTGAGGAACTGAAGCTGAGGAATGACTACATTGACGAGCTGATCTGCCATCCGATCGGAGATGACGTAAGTGCGAATCAGGTCACGGGCAGCCTGCTCTTGATCTGCGTCACGCAGTTGAATGATGGTCTCGATAGGATCAAATTGGACCAGGTCGCGGTAGTGCATGGGGAGCTCCTTTTGCTTTATTCGTCTTGCGTCATTCGTCTTGCGTCATTCGTCTTGCGTCATTCGTCTTGCGTCAGGTATGCGATGGGTATTTGTGGTTCGCGCCAGGTGCGGTAGTGAGCATGGTCTGGGACAGCGTAGGACAGGACATTGTCCGCGCAATTCCCGGGCCAGGCAACGATCATTCGGGTCCTCCGGCTAACATCGCGCATCAATCGTAGGGGGTCCAGCTCAAGAGAGGGATGGAACAGCAGGGTCATTCGCGTGATTAGAATGGGACCAGGCGTCATCTCGCTGACCTGGCGCCTGATCCATTGATTGGCTGTATGGGGCCGGTGCTTGGGCAACGTAAAAAGCAAGGCTTCACTAAGCGCTCGTCCTATCGACAGGCAAGGATAATCATAAAGCACCAACAACTCGTCAATCTTGTCCGCCAGCTTCTGAATATTCGGCGAGACAAGAAGGAGACAAGTGCGAGGTGAATGAAGAAATTCGGAGATGGGATCGCGCATACAACCTCTCATGCCCACGTAGGTTTTGCCGGGCAAAGTTGGGCCATCGCTTTTTATTATTGTACTACACCTAGCAATCTAAGCAAGTTAAATTGATAGATTTGATGCTCCATTGCTAAGCTGCGCCTGCTGAGGACGCCGGATGACACAAAGGAAGACGCGCGGTAACTGCTCAGCCTACGTGTGCAGTGCGGATCACAATCCGCGTCGATGGGGCAAGGGCCACCCCCTCGCAACTCGGAAAGTGAGATGATATTAACGACCCGGAAAACGAATCGGCGGCCTTCCTATGGATGCCTTTTCTCTTCCAGCGCCGGGAAGCCAAAGTGGTTTTTGCAAGAGACGTGTGGCGGACGCTACAGCCGGGCGGAACCTGGGCATGTGACCCTATTTCTAATTGTCATCGATGTCCATTTCTAATTGTCGTTTGACATTCCACCCTCGTAATCAATTGTCGCCCGCGTTTCCAGCGCGCTCGCCTTGCTGTCGGCTACATACAGGAAGTCTTTGTTTTCTATTGTGTGTGCCATCTCCCGCCACGCGGGAACATACAGCGGATCATCAGCGCAGTTGCCTGGAATGGTATTGGTCA
>DSAR01000005.1 GCA_011046405.1 Chloroflexota bacterium
ATATACCGGTATACCAATATACCGGTATACCAACATACCAGTACACCAATATACCGGTATACCAACATACCAGTACACCAATATACCAACCTTCGAAAGGAAAATCCTATGTGCAGCCAAGAAAAATGCGAGGCCCAGGAATTCGACATCGTAGCCAAAGTCATCAAACAAGAGGGACATTGCGCGGCCGGTCACCAGGTCGGCGACGAGGTGTATTTCGACGGTCTGACCATCCAGGGCCAGGTGTGCATCCACGCCCTGTACAGTTTTTTACCCAAGGTGTTCGCGATGCGATACGGGGCCGAGTTCCCCTGGGTCGAGGATCACGACGTGGCCACCCACGCCTGCCCCGACGCCTGGAACCCGGTGGTGTTCGAGATTCGCCGGGTGCGTAAATAACACCCGGCAGAGCGGGCGGTTATTTTTCTGGAGATCGAAGATCACGTCCTCCACGCGGGGAGCGGGGAAATTATTCGGTCAGATCAGCGACGATGGTATAGATGGCAAGCAGATCAGCGTCGCCTACTTCGTCCAGGGCCTCCTGGAGCGTCGCGAGTATGGCTGATCGACGGTCTTCGTCGATCAAAGCCAGGCTGTTCGGGTCAGGGTACCAACCCTCGTCACGCAGCTTTTCCCGGGCGATGTCGGCTTTCGAGCAATATAGATCCCGATCGCGCAGGACAGCGCCGCAGGTCGGGCAAATTAGAATGCTCATTCGCCCCAGGCTGGGTTTGGTACTTCTGAAGGTGCCATCAGTCTCTTGGATGATCGTCGTGCCGCACTTGTGATAAAGCAACAGCTCATCTGAATTCGTCATGGCCAAACTCCAGGCTACACTCCGATCTTGATCAATTGACATTGAGTGCTACGCTACCTGGAGTTTTCCACTTAAGAATTCGGAAGTCTTCAGTCGAGTATCTCAGAGGCAAAGTTGATTGACTATTACGTCAAAATCGGCTGTTCAATGCGTCTTTTGAGACTTCCGAATTCTAATGACGACTTCCTGGAAAACTCCAGTACGCTACGATATTCGTATCGATAGTATAGCACATCAGAGGGCAGAAGAAAAATCGTAACTACCCAAGCCGCTCATACCGGTTGACAAAGTCATTTTCCGGCGATAAGCCCCAAATCTCCGCATCCCAGTTTGCTGAGCATCTGGGATGGCTACCCGCTTGACAAGGGTTGGGAAAATGATACAATAACTTTGTAAGCAATACTTACTAAGCATGCCGTAGGGTGTGTTTCAAATGATTTAAGCCTTGTGCGTAGTACACGCGCTAGGTAGCGGCTTCAGCGCGCTTTTACGGCGATAACGCCTACTACGAGCCTTGCCTCAAATGAAATGAAACACAGTATCTTCTCAATAAGTTGGGGAGCTGTGGCCGGTCTCCCGACCGAGCCACAGCGGGCACGGTCAGGAGACCGGCCCGAGCGAGTTTGCCCCGGTTTATTGAGATGCTACTGAAACACACCCATTTCACAATCAGCCCAGTATCCGGGGAATGAAAGGGCATCGTTATGAGACCTTCAGTGCAAAAGGCAACCCGTAAACAGACCCGAGTCCACAACAGCCGCTTGATCTTCAAGACGATCTACGATCGAGAGGAGGTCAGCCGGGCCGACATCGCGCGTGAGACGGGGCTGACACGCACGACCGTCTCGGACGTTGTCGGAGAGTTGATAGGGAAAGGGCTGGTGGAGGAGATTGGTTACGGCCCTTCTGCTGGCGGGAAACCACCCATTCTGCTGAGCGTCGTAGACGATTCGTACCACCTGATGGGCATCGACCTGGCGAGCGGGGAGTTCCGGGGCGCTATCGTCAACCTGCGTGGAGAAATCCGCCACCGGATCGACCTGCCATTGGATGACCGGGACGGTGAAATAGCCCTGTCTCTGGTCTACAAGCTGATCGATCGATTGATGCAGGCGACGGATAGCCCTTTGTTGGGGATCGGCATCGGTTCCCCCGGCCTGATGGATCCCATCCACGGGGTGGTGAGACGCTCGGTCAACCTGGATTGGCGGGATCTTCCCCTGCGCAGCCTTTTGCGGGAGCGGTACGGATTGCCGGTATATGTAGCGAACGACTCCCAGACGGCGGCCCTGGCCGAATATACGTTCAGCGATATCGACCGTAACGACAATTTAGTCGTGGTCAAGATTGAAAACGGCATTGGTGCAGGGATCGTGCTCAACAGTCGATTGCTCTACGGCGATACCTTTGGCGCCGGGGAAATCGGACACATGGTCGTCGTCGATGGTGGACAACGATGCCGGTGCGGAAATTTTGGCTGCCTGGAGACGGTAGCCAGCGCCCGGTCTATCCTCCGTCAAGCCCAGCCTATCACCCGTAACCCCCAGTCGCTGTTGGCGCAGTACGTGGCGGATGGTGAAGAGATCACACTCCCACTTTTACGAAAGGCGTTCCTGAACGGAGATGAGATGGTCACCGACTTGCTCTCCAACACCGCGCGCTATCTCGGCGTCGCTCTCGCCAGTTGCGTCAGTGTACTCAGCATCCGTCGCATTTTGATCGCCGGAGAAATCGCCATTTTTGGAGAGGAATGGTTACACATCATCAGGCAGGTCATGATCCAGCGCTCATTGTCACTGGTGGCTAACGAGACCGAGGTGGGCGCCTCAAGTATCAGCCCAGATATCATCGTCATTCTGGGCGCTTCGGCCTTGGTGTTGACGTATGAGTTGGGCTTGTTTGCGCCGCTGCTAATCGGCGCCCCGTCCGGTCGCGGCATCTTTCGAGACTGACGAAGCGACATACGAGCACGATGGGAACACGATCTAGCGCTTGACAAGCGCGAACAATTATTGTATACTATACTTTGTAAGTATAATGGACTTTCTAAGAGCGGTTACGCGATCTCTTCGGTCCATCTCATCGAAAGGACATTATTATGACGGAGATGTTCAAGCTGATCCAACCATCATTCATCCCCTCCCTTGATGAAGACTTTCGGCCGGCGGTTTTGGCCAATCGCGCTTTCCGGAATGGTGTCACAGCATCAGGCGGCGGCGTACCGTTGCTTTTTGGATTGGAACGGCCTGATGGATCAATATCTCGCTTCGAGACCTGCGTATACCCTGACGATCACCCACATTCCGGAGCTAACCTGGCATACGTTGAGCGCCTGGTTAAGTTTTTGATCTGGCAACGGGGTGCTTGGCGAATATACGTGGGAGGCCCCCGGCGCATCGGCGAGCACGTCAAACACCAATATGCTCCTGATGGCTCTCGCGCGTTCGATTTTCACTTCATGGGTAAGAATGTCTATGACAGGACGTTTTCGGTCGAGGTCTGTGACGTCGCTGACGTGCCAGTCGAGCGCGAAGGAGGGAAACGACTGGGACGAAACCTGAATGGATGCCGGATTGGATTTGATCTGGGCGCTTCGGATCGCAAGGTCGCAGCCGTGATCGACGGTAAGCCAGTTTACAGCGAGGAAGTCGTCTGGGACCCCCGGAACCACATAGACCCGACCTATCACTACCAGGAGATTATAACCGCGCTACAGACAGCGGCCTCCAAAATGCCCCGCGTGGATGCAATTGGGGGGAGTGCAGCAGGCGTTTACGTGAATAAGCAAGTGCGAGTGGCCTCGCTGTTCCGGGGGGTGCCGGAGGATCGATACGACGAGGTCAGAAATCTCTTTCTTCGTATTCAAGATGAGATGGGCGTGCCCCTGGAGATTACAAACGATGGCGACGTGACGGCGCTGGCGGGGTCTATGTCGCTGGGAGATAACGGGGTTTTGGGCATTGCGATGGGATCGAGCGAGGCCAGCGGTTACGTGAATGGACAGGGGCAAATCACCGGGTGGTTGAACGAGTTGGCTTTCGCGCCAATTGATTACAGTCCCACCGCCCCGGTCGAGGAATGGTCGGGCGATCGCGGGTGCGGCGCCTCCTATTTTTCTCAGCAATGCGTGTTTCGCCTGGCGCCCAAGGTGGGCATCGATGTACCCGATGATCTGACCAACGCCGAGAAACTGAAGTCGGTCCAGGCCAAACTGGAAGCCGGTCACGAAGGCGCCGTCAAGATTTGGCAGAGCATTGGCTACTACCTGGGATATACCATTGCCCACTACGCCGACTTTTACGATCTACGGCACATTTTGATCCTGGGGCGGTGCACCTCGGGTCGGGGTGGCCCGTTGATCCTGGCGGGCGCCCACGAGGTGCTGGGGGCAGAATTCCCAACGCTGGCCGCCCAGATCAACCTCCAATTACCCGACGAGACGAACCGGCGCGTGGGACAGGCAATCGCGGCTGCCAGCTTGCCGGTGATCGAATGAAAGAGCAGGAAAGAAAAGTGAAATTCAACCGACATTCAGCGGAGATATTCGTGCCCGATGGGGCATCGGAAAAAGCAGCGCTGGCACGAAGCACACACCTGGCGATCGCCGCGCACCAGGACGACATCGAGATCATGGCTTACGATGGAATCTTGAAATGCTTTCGACGGGACGACCGGTGGTTTTCGGGCGTCGTCGTCACCAATGGCAGCGCTTCACCCCGAGAGGATCTGTACGCCGACTACACCGACGAGGAGATGCAGCGCGTCCGGCGCAAGGAACAAAAGAAAGCGGCCATCGTGGGGGAGTACGGGGCACAGGTGCTGCTCGATTATCCCAGTTCGGTCGTCAAGGATGGGGCGAACGAGGCGCCAATCGATGACCTGGTGGCGATACTGCAGGCGACGAGCTCGGCGCTCGTTTACACGCATAATCCGGCCGACAAGCACGATACCCACGTGGCGGTCGTGTTACGGGTGATCGAGGCGATACGGCGCCTGGCCCCGGAGGAGCGTCCGGAACGGGTATACGGGTGCGAGGTCTGGCGCAGCCTGGACTGGCTGGTGGATGCCGACAAGGTGACCTTCGATTGCTCGCCGCACGAGAATTTACAGGCCGCGCTCCTGGGTGTGTTCGATTCCCAGATCGCCGGGGGCAAGCGATATGACCTGGCGACGATGGGCCGGCGGCGGGCCAACGCGACGTACTACGCCTCTCACGAGACGGACATCGCCACGGGGATGATCTTCGGCCTAGACCTCACGCCCCTGATCGAGGATCCGGAACGAGACGTATTGGACTTCGTGCGGGCCTTCGTCGAGCGTTTCGAAGAGGACGTGACCGATCGACTCGCGCGGCTGGGGGCATGAACTTCCCGGTATTCGAGGTTGATGGAGAACTTATCCGATTAGACTCTATAACGTCTCACGTAAAAACGTAGCCAAAAGCATAAGGGACCAAGTATGGTTAGCGGCCCCCTTGGTCCCCGACAGGCACAGTAGAACTCCCCGGCTGTTTGCATAGATAACGACCAAGTCGTTCGGACCTGTGCCTGCATTTTAGCACAGAACGGCGTGAATGACCAATCACCGTTTTGTAGTATTCAAGGAGGTGTTGCAGGCGACGATTCAGGTTTCAACAAAGTTTTTTGTTCCAAACAGTTAAATCTTGTAAAATACACTTAGGAGGAAGAAAGAAATGTCTGACAGAAAATTAGCCGTTTTAACGGTGATAAGTATTCTGGCGCTCGTGCTGTCAGCTTGTGCGACGCCGACAGCGGAGATAGTCGTCGAGACCGTTCAGGTCGAGGTAACCCGAGAGGTCGAGGTTCCGGTCGAAGTCACCCAGGTCGTCAGGGAAGAGGTCGAGGTGACGACTGTGCCGCCGGCCCTCGAAGGCCCTTACGAACACCTGGCGCGCGCCCGGGCCGGTGAGTTCGCCGGCACCGAGGTCAACATCTTTGGCGTCTACACCGGCGAAGATGCGAACCGGTTCCGCACTGCGTTAGTCCCTTTCGAACAAGCGACCGGCATCAACGTCACCTTCGAGGGCTCCGGAGACTTCGAGACCCTGATCGTCGTGCGAGCTGAAGGCGGTAACCCGCCAGATATCGCGCAGTTCTCGCAGCCGGGATTGATAGCTCGGTTGACCGATTTCCTGGTGCCCCTGGATAGTTTCATGAACATGGATCAACTCCAGAAAGACTACATCCAGTCGTGGCTCGACTTCGCCACGTTCGACGAGCAGTTGTACGGTCTCTTCTACCGCGCGTCTACCAAGAGTCTGGTGTGGTACCCCACACCCCAGTTCTCGGATGCAGGCTACGAGGTGCCGGAGACGTGGGACGAGTTGATCGCTTTGATGGACGAGATGGTCGCCAATGGGCACACCCCCTGGTGCATTCCCATCGAGCACGGTGGAAGCACCGGCTGGGTCGCCACCGATTGGGTAGAGGACATCCTGCTCCGCACCGCGCCTCCCGAGATCTACGATCAATGGATCACAAACGAGATTCCCTTCGATCATCCAGCGCTCGTGGAAGCGTTAGACTACATGGCGACGATCTGGCACAACGAAGATTACGTCTACGGCGGGCCGGAGGCGATCGTGACCACCTTCGTCGGGCAAACGGACGAGTTGTTCCCGGCCGAAGAAGGTGCTGATCCCGAATGCTGGATGATGAAGCAGGCTGGTTGGATTCCGGCCTTCTTCCCCGAGGGGATAGAGGCTGGGACAGATGCGATGTTCTTCTACTTCCCGCCCATCAAGGAAGAGTACGGCAAGCCTGTTCTGGGTGGCGGCGACCCCATCGGTATGTTCAACGATCGTCCAGAGGTGCGCGCGGTGATGGAATACCTGGCGACGCCAGCCGGCGCCGAGGTCTGGATCAAGACCGGTGGTTTCAATTCACCCAACCGTTCTGTGCCTTTGAACTGGTACACGAATGACATCGACCGGTTGCAGGGCGAGATCATGAAGAACGCCGACGTGTTCCGTTTCGACGCCTCTGACCTGATGCCGGGCGAGGTCGGCACGGGGACTTTCTGGTCTGGCATGGTGGAGTGGACGCTCGGAGAGAAAGACGCCGAGACGATGCTCCGAGAGATCGACGAGAGTTGGCCCGAGTGATAGAACCCGAGAAATAGCGCAAAGGTATGAGACAAGGGCAGAGCAGTGGGCGACAGCTGCTCTGCCCTTTCCCTGAAGGATGGGAATGGGGGCTTTCTAGATGACGGCACAGGATAAACAGATAGCAAATTGGCACGATAGATTAGTGCGGACAGCCATCGCCCTGAGCGTGCTGGTGATGGTGTTCTTCGTCGCCCGGTGGAGTTTCGCCTTCATGCTCGACGATCAAGCGCCCAAGTGGGTGACGACGTTGGTCGCCATCGCGGTGGGCGTGTGCGGGGTGTGGATCTTCTTCTGGATTTTCAACGAGATCATTTCGCTGATACCCGGCGAGAAAGCTCGTGAGCGCCTGCGACCGCTCGTTTTTGTCGGTCCGGCTCTGGCGCTGTTGATCATTTATTTGATTTATCCAGCTATCAATACGATTTATCTGAGTTTCTTCGACGCTCGATCGGAAAATTTTGTGGGTCTGAAGAACTATGCATTCATTTTCACCAGTCCCCAAGTACAGGTCGCTTTCAGGAACAACATTTTATGGATCGTCGTTGTGACCAGTGTATGTGTTACTTTGGGGTTGATTATCGCGGTCCTGGTGGACCGAATCCAGTTGGAATCGATCGCCAAGTCGATCATCTTCCTGCCTATGGCGATTTCGTCAGTGGGAGCAAGCATCATCTGGCGATTTGTGTACGCCTATCAGCCAGCAGGACGGGCGCAAATTGGAATCCTCAACGCCATCGTAGTAGCGTTGGGTGGCCAACCTGTCGGATGGTTTCTCCGCCCGCCATTGAACAATTTCGCCTTGATGGTCATTATGATTTGGCTCCAAACCGGCTTCTGCATGGTCGTCATATCAGCAGCGCTGAAGGCTGTACCGGGGGAACTATTGGAGGCGGCCCGGATCGACGGCGCCAACGAGTTCCAGGCTTTTCTCCGGGTGACGGTGCCCTATATCAAAGGAACCCTCATCACGGTGGGCACGACCGTTCTGATCGCAGTGCTCAAGGTGTTCGACATCGTGTACGTGATGACACGAGGGAATTTCAACACCGAGGTCATCGCCAACCGGATGTTCTTGGAGATGTACCGCTTCTACAATTTTGGGCGTGGGAGCGCATTGGCTGTGCTTCTTTTCCTGGCTGTAGCGCCGGTGATGATCATAAACGTACGCAACTTGCGCAGACAAAGGAGTTAAGCAACATGATTTCTACACACCGTCGCGAGAACATATTTTCCCTGATACGCAAGGCCGCTTCGAGTGCAGCGCTGCGAGTGGCGATCTCGATCATTTGCTTTGTTTGGACGCTGCCCACGCTGGGCCTGTTTATCAGTTCCTTTCGGCCAGAAAATGACATCCGTCAATCCGGATGGTGGACGGTATTTGCCACACCTTTCGATTTCACCCAATGGACGTTGAGAAATTATCAAGAGGTTCTCGCAAGGGGCGAGCTGGGCAATGCCTTCTTGAACAGTTTTAGCGTCACGATCCCGGCGACGATCATCCCAATTACGATTGCGGCCTTCGCGGCGTACGCATTTGCCTGGATGGAATTTCCCGGACGGGACGTTTTGTTTGCCATCGTGGTAGGCTTGATCGTGGCGCCACTGCAAATGGCTCTGATCCCAATACTACGCCTGTATACGTCGACAAACTTAAACGGCACGTTCCTGGGGGTGTGGTTGGCCCATACCGGTTTCGGTATGCCAATGGCGATCTATCTATTGTACAACTTCATCTCCCAGATACCGCGCGATCTGATCGAGGCCGCGGCCATAGACGGCGCTTCTCATTTCCAGGCCTTTATAACTTTGGTGTTGCCCTTATCTATGCCGGCGATTGCTTCCTTCGCCGTATTCCAATTCCTGTGGGTTTGGAATGACCTGTTGGTGGCACTGGTGTACCTGGGTACAAGCGTGCAGGTGGCAACGATAACGGCCCGGCTCTCTGAATTGGTGGGCTCCCGGGGCCAGGATTGGCATCTTCTGACCTCCGGGGCTTTCGTCTCGATGGTCATTCCGGTGCTCGTCTTCTTCTCGTTGCAGCGCTATTTCGTGCGCGGCATATTGGCCGGCTCGGTTAAAGGATAAAAGAATAAGATTGGAAAGTTCCTTTATTAGTTCCGGCTGGGCCGGGTCAGGAGGCGAGTGTGCGTTACGGTTATTTTGACGACGAAAATCGGGAATACGTGATCGAGCGGCCGGACGTGCCGGTCTCCTGGACGAATTACCTGGGGGTGCGGGATCTATGCGCGGTGATCTCGCACAACGCCGGCGGGTATGCATTTTACAAGACGGCCGAGCACCATCGCATCACGCGCTTTCGCCAGAACGGTGTCCCGCTCGATCGACCGGGACACTACGTCTATCTGCGGGACGACGAGACGGGCGATTACTGGTCCATCTCGTGGCAGCCGGTGGGCAAGGACCTGGACCAGGCCGATTACGAGGTTCGCCACGGGCTTTCGTATACCCGGTTCGCGTGTGATTACGGGGACATCCACGCAGAACAAACCCTGTTCATCCCGGTGGACGACGACGTGGAACTGTGGGACGTGCGGATCAAGAACACGGGCGACGCAGCGCGCCGGATCAGCGTCTTCTCGTACCTGGAGTTCTCCTTCCACCACATCGAGATCGACAACCAGAATTTGCAGATGAGTCTCTACGCCAGCGGCTCCAGTTACGCCGACGGCATCATCGACTACGACTTCTTCTACGAGCCGTGGACGAAGCACTTCTTCACCGCTAATTTCGAGCCGGACAGTTACGATTGCGTGCGCGACCGGTTCCTGGGCAACTACCGGACGGAGACCGATCCCGTCGCCGTCGAGCAGGGGATCTGCCACAACAGCACGGCGCTGGGCGGCAACCACTGCGGCGCCCTGCACAAGCGCATGACCCTGGAACCGGGCGAGGAAAAGCGCGTCGTCTTCATGCTGGGCGTGGGCTCCTGGGACGAGGCGGGGCGCACGATGCGGACGAAGTACGCCATCCCGGCCCGGGTGGACCGTGCCTTCGCTGACCTGCGGCAGTATTGGGAAGAAAAGCTGGCCGTGCTCCAGGTGAAGACGCCGCACCAGGGGCTCAACACGATGATCAACACCTGGAACCTCCTCCAGGCGGAGACGTGCGTGGTCTGGTCACGCTTCGCTTCCTTCATCGAGGTCGGCGGGCGGACGGGGCTGGGGTACCGGGATACGGCGCAGGACGTGATGAGCGTGGTGCACACCAACCCCGAAAAGTGCCGGCAGCGGATCGTGGAACTGCTCCACGGGCAGGTGAGCCAGGGGTACGGGCTGCATCTGTTCGATCCCTCGGTGTTCCAGCCGCAGGAGGAACGCCCGCCCGACGTGAAGTTCCCCACGGTCACGCCGACGCCGGCGCCGGACGAGATCGTCCACGGCCTGGAGGACGTCTGCGCCGACGACGCGCTGTGGCTGGTGGTCTCGGTCTGTGAGTTCGTCAAGGAGACAGGCGACCTGTCCTTTTTCGACCGGGTGGTGCCTTTCGCCGACGGGGGCGAGGCCACGGTCTACGAGCATCTCCGGCGGGCGCTGGACTTCTCGGCCGAGTACGTCGGGCCGACGGGCATCTGCCAGGGGCTGCGGGCCGATTGGAACGACTGCCTCAACCTGGGCGGCGGCGAGAGCGGGATGGTCTCGTTCATGCACCATTGGGCACTGGGGGCCTTCATCGAGGCGGCCGAGTTCCTGGAGCGCGAAGAGGACGTGGAGAAATACACGCGCATGGCCGAGGGGGTGCGGGAGGCCTGCGAGCGAGAGTTGTGGGATGGTCGGTGGTACATCCGGGGCATCACCAAGAAGGGCCGCAAGATCGGTTCCCAGGAAAACGAGGAGGGGAAGATCTTCTTGAACGCCCAGAGCTGGGCCGTCTACTCCGGCGTGGCGACGGGGGAGCGGGCGCGGATGTGCATGGACGCCGTCGACAAGTACCTGTATTCCCACTACGGCCTGCACCTGCTGTGGCCGGCGTACACCGAGCCAGACGACGACATCGGGTTCGTCACGCGGGTCTATCCGGGGATCAAGGAGAACGCGGCGATCTTCAGCCACCCCAATCCGTGGGCCGTGATCGGTGAGTGTATGCTGGGACGAGGCGACCGGGCGATGAAGTTCTACGACGCCATCCTGCCGGCCAACCAGAACGACATCATCGAGATCCGCGAGGCGGAGCCGTATTCCTATTGCCAGTTTGTCATGGGCCGGGATCACGAATCCTTCGGCCAGGCCCGGCACCCCTGGCTGACGGGGAGCGCTGGCTGGTTCTACACGGCAGCGACGAAGTGGATCCTGGGCGTGCGGCTCACGTTCGAGGGGCTGGTGCTCGATCCCTGCATCCCCGGCGATTGGAAAGGGTTCGAGCTCACCCGGCAGTGGCGCGGGGCGACCTATCACGTCACGGTAGAAAATCCATACGGGGTGCAGGAGGGAGTGCTGTCGGCGACGCTGAACGGCGCGCCGGTCACGTTCCCCATCCCGCCGCAGGCGCCGGGTTCGGTCAGCGAAGTGCACGTGGTCATGGGAACCGGGAGGTAAGGACTTGGTCAAGAACTTGGACGAGAACCTGGCCGAAAACGAAGTGATGAATCGAGCGTTGAAGGCCGTCATCCTGGCCGGCGGGCAGGAGTCGACCGCCGGGGGCGAGCCCATGATCCTGCAGGAATTGGGCGGGCGCAAGATCATCGATTACGTGCTGCAGAACGCGCTGCAACTCGTCGAACCCGACGACCTCTACGTCGTCGTGGGTTACGAGAAGGACAAGGTCCAGACGCACCTGGGACCCGGGTACAACTACGTGCTCCAGGAGGAGCAGTTGGGGACCGGCCACGCCGTCCTGCAATTGCAGCCCTTGCTGGGTGCTTTCCGGGGGGATTTGCTCATCCTGTACGGCGACACCCCCCTCTTCCGCCCCGGCTCGATCCGGGGCTTGCTCAACCGCCACCGGTTGCGCCAGGCCCACCTGACGCTGCTCACCGCCGTGGTCGATCGCCCGCTCCCCTACGGGCGCATCATCCGCGACGCCGGCGGCCGTATCATCGACATCATCGAGGAGATGGACGCCTCGCCGGAGGTGCGCGATATCCAGGAACTGAACGTGGGCGCCTACGCGGTGCGGGTGCAGAAGCTTTTCCCGGCCCTGGAGGCGCTGCCGCCCTCGCCGCTCGACGGCGAGTACCGGCTCACCGACTGCGCCCACCAGCTCATTCGCGCCGGGTTGCAGGTGGAAAGTTACCAGATCTACGACCAGGACGAGGTGTTGGGCATCAATACCAGTGAAGACCTGGAACAGGCCGAGTTCATCCTGCAGAAGCGGCTCTACCACCCCCGCCGCCTGGAGGAGCAGAACATGATCACCTTCGGCACCGGCGGCTGGCGGGCCGTCATCGGCGAGGGCTTCACACTACACAACGTGCGGCGCCTGTGCCAGGCGCTGGCCAACGAGATCACCCGGCGCGGCGTCGGCCAGAAACGGTCGGTAGAGCAGCGGGGCGTCACCATCGGTTACGACCGGCGCTTCCTCTCGGAGCAGGCGGCCGAGGCGGCGGCCGAGGTCTTCGCGGGCAACAACATCCCGGCCACGGTGCTGGTGGAGGACGCGCCGACACCGCTCATCACCTACGCCACCGACGTCCAGAACGCCGCCTACGGCCTGGCGTTCACGGCCAGCCACAACCCGCCGGAGTGGAACGGGCTCAAGGTCTTCCACGGCGACGGGTCGCTGTTGCAGGACGAGGAGACGCGCCAGATCGAGGCGGAGACGAACGCGCTGACACCCGACGACGTAATCAAGATCGACATGGACCTGGCCCTGGAGGCGGGCATCGTGGAGCGGCGGGACTTCACTAACCAGTACGTCGACGCCGTGGAGGCGCTGATCGACCTGGCAGCCATTCGCGAGGCGGGGTTGCGCGTCATCGTCGATCCGATGTACGGCGTGGGCCAGTTGACGCTGGGCATCATCCTCACCGAGGCCCGCTGCCGGGTGACCTTCATCAACGAGCGGCGCAACCCGCTGTTCGGCGGACGCTCTCCGGCGCCGAACCTGGAGGCGCTGCGCTTCCTCATCACCCACGTCCGGGAGGGGAATTACGATCTGGGGCTGGCGACCGACGGGGACGCCGACCGCATCGCCATCGTGGACGAGCAAGGGGAGTACATCACGGTGAACGACATCCTCATCCTCCTGTACTGGTACCTGCACGAAGTGCGGGGGGAGCGGGGCAGCGTGGTGCGCAACCTGGCGACCACCCACCTGCTGGACCGGCTGGCCGCCCGCTTCGGCGAGGACTGTCACGAGGTGCCGGTGGGGTTCAAGCACGTGGCAGCGGCGATGGTGGCGCACAACGCCCTCTTGGGCGGCGAATCGAGCGGTGGGCTGACCATCCGGGGCCACATCTTGGGCAAAGACGGCATTTTCGCCGCCGCGCTCATCGTGGAGATGCTGGCCCGCACCGGCCAGACGATCTCGCAACTGCGCCAGCGCGTCTACGACCTCACCGGGCGCCTGTACAGCGTCGAGGTGAACGTCCCGGCGACGCCGGAAATGCGCATCGTGATCCCCCGCCGGGTGCAGGAAGGGCCGGTCGAAAAGCTCGGCCCCTACCCGGTCGAGCGCATCTCACACCTGGACGGGACCAAGTTCTTCCTGGAAAACGACAACTGGGCGCTGTTGCGTTTCTCGGGCACCGAGCCGGTGTTGCGCATGTTCACCGAGGCGGATTCGCCGGAGAAAGCGCAGGAACTGGTCGAGGCGCTCCGGCAGTTCGTGCGGGTGGAACCGTAGCGGTTTATACATGGCTAGGTTTTCTATCACGAATCACACGAATGGTCGAATTTCACGAATGCTTTTTCAATCTCCCATGTCTCATCTCCAGTGCCATTCGTGTCATTTGTTCATTCGGCGTAACTACTCAGCCTGCTGCCCGTTTGCAGCGGATGGGCGGGGGTTTGGGGTGTGTGGCGGTTGCTTCGCGACCGCCACACACCCCAAACCCCCATTCTCCGGCACAGCAAAGGGCTGGCCTGAGTAGTTACCATTCAGTAACTGCTCAGCCTACGTGTGCAGTGCGGATCACAATCCGCGTCGATGGTGCAAGGCCATCATGGGTGGTGACGGAAGCCAACACGTCGCCTGTAAACTGCCGGATTGTGATCCGGCAGGCACAAGGTGAGCAGTCACGTTCATTCGTGCCATTCGTGTCGTTCATTCGTGCCATTCGTGTCATTCATTCGTGCCATTCGTGTCATTCATTCGTGTCATTCGTGATCCAAGATGTCGGGTAATGAAGTTGATTGATAGAGATGTCAAACGGACAGGTGGGCAAGAACGTACGCTTTCTTCGTCTGCCTGTCTGTTTTTGACTAAGCGGCGAATGATAGTACAATTGCCCCGTTTGGATAAAGGTCCTCTTTGGCACGCCATGTAACAGAATCGTGCGTTTCATTTGAGTCAGGCAACAGGCAAAACACGTAAAACGCAAATAAGGCCCTTACGTTTTACATCTTGCGCGGTGCACCAGATAACTGAAGTGAAACGCGCCCAATCTATCAAGCGAGGTTTTCTCATGTCATTGAAATCGGAAATTTTCGAGCAGCCAACCGTCCTATCCGATCTGCTGGAAAAGCAGATGGGGAACGTACAAGCTTTGGCACGCGATTTGCGGGACCGGGAGATCCGGTACGTGTTCCTGGCCGCCCGGGGGACGTCGGATCACGCGGGCTTGTACGCCAAGTACCTGTGGGGGGCGTTCAACCGGCTGCCGATAGCGCTGGCGACCCCGTCGCTTTTCTCCCTCTATCACAAACCGCCCTCGCTGCAGAACAGCCTGGTGGTGGGCGTCTCGCAGTCGGGGCAATCGCCCGACATCGTGGGCGTGGTGGAGGAAGGACGCCGCCAGGGCGCGCCGACTCTGGCGATCACCATCGACGCCGC
>DSAR01000526.1 GCA_011046405.1 Chloroflexota bacterium
TCTAACAGGTTCGCCAGGTACGCGACTCGCCGTTTTGCGTTTACATTACCCTCCAGGTAATGGCAGTCGCCCTCCAGTCACCCGGCCACCATCACGCCGTCGACCCCCTTCTCGAAGGCGTGGAGGATCTCCGTCGCCTCCACCCGCCCCGAACATGGCACCTGGACGATGCGCACGCTGGGCGGATACTGCATGCGCAATCCGCCCGCCAGATCGGCCGCCGCGTAAGCGCAATGACGACAACAAAAAGCCAATATCCGGGGTTCAAACTGCTCCGCGTTCTGCACACGGTCACTCATCCAAGCACCTCCACCGGTTCTGGCGTTAATAACGCCGCAATCTCCGCTTCCACCTGCTCGTCCCGGTAACGCAGCAACTGAATCGCCTTGGCCGGGCATTCGGATACACAGATGCCACAGCCGTGGCATTGGGCCGGCTCGACGTAAGCCGCACCCACGATCCCGCCCACACCAATCACCGGGCGTGACCGGCCGTTATCGTCGGCCTGGACCATGATCTGGGGCACATCGTAGGGACAAATGCGCACGCACGTCAGGCACCCGACACACTTGCTCGCATCCACCTGCGCGACGACGCCGCCCACCTCCAACACGTCCTTGCCCACGATCGTGATCGCCCGCGCCGCCGCCGCCTGGGCCTGCACGATAGCCTCGTCCAGGAACTTGGGATAATGCGCCGCCCCGGCCAGGAAAACGCCATCGCTGGCGAAATCGACCGGTCGTAGCTTGACGTGGGCCTCCAGGAAAAAGCCATCCAGATCCAACGGCACCTTGAGCCTCGTCGCCAGGTCGTCCACCCCCTCGGGCGAGACCATCGGCATGCTGAGGACCAATAAGTCCGGGTTCAAGACCAGGTCATCCTGCAATGAGGATTCCCAGACTGTGACCTGCAGGCCGTCCTCATCCGCTTCAACCGCCGGTTTGCGGTCGAAATCGTACTGGACGAAGACCACGCCCTGCCGGCGGGCCTCGTCGTACAGGCGCTCCTTGAAACCATAGGTGCGGATGTCGTGATAGATGACCGTCACCCGCGCCTCTGGTTTGAGCAACTTGAGCGCCAGCGCGTTCTTGATCGCCGTCGTGCAGCAAATGCGCGAGCAATAACGCTCCGCCGGCCCCACGCACAGGATCATCGTCATCTCGTCGGGCAACGCTTCCCCTTCCGAAAGCCGCGCCTCGAACTCCTGCTGGGTGACGATGCGCGGGTCGGTGCCGTAGCCGTACTCCGGCCCCCGGTATTCGACACCGCCCGTCGCCACGATCGTCGCCCCATGACGGATCTCGATCTCGCCATCGGGTGTGCGCACGCGCGAGGTAAAACTCCCGGCAAAACCATCGCTCCCCAGGTAGTCACTCTGCAAATGAACGGCGATCGCGTCCTTTTCTTCAATCCGCTGCATCAACTGGTGGAGGAGATCCTGGGGATCGGACCACGCCAGGCGCAACCCATCCATTTGATCGTCGGTCTCCCAGTCCACCAACGCGCCAATCTTCCGTAGATTGCCGCCTAACTGGGCCTCCCGCTCGACCAGGTACACCGGGAAGCCCTGCTCCGCCAGCGTCAGCGCCGCTGACATCCCCGCCACGCCGCCGCCGACGACGAGCACCACTTTCTCCACCGGCACCTCCGTCTTACGCAACGGCTCCAAACGGCAAGCCTTGGCCACCGCCATTCGCACCAAATCCTTGGCCTTTTCTGTCGCCTCTTCTGGATAATCAGAATGAACCCAAGAGCACTGGTTGCGGATATTGGCCATCTGGAACATCCCGGGGTTCAAACCCGCCTGGCGGACGCTATCCTGGAACAGCGGCTCGTGGGTCAGCGGCGTACAGGAAGCGACCACCACCCGGTTGAAGCCCAACTCGCGCGTCTGCTCGGTGATGTGCTGGATCGAATCCTGGGAACAGGTGTACAGGTTGTGCTCGGCGTGAACGACGCCGGGCAACCCCAGCGCGTACTCGGCGACGCCGGGTACGTCCAGGTAGCCCCCGATATTCGACCCACAATGGCAGACGAAAACGCCAATCTGGGGATCCTCGTCCGAAACGTCCCGTTCCGGCGGATAGATCACCGCCTCGGTCTGTGTCCAGCGGGCCGGGGCCACGATGGATCCAGCCGCCGCTGCTGCGCCACTGGCCTCGACCACCGACTCCGGGATGTCCTTCGGCTCGCGGAACGGCCCGACGGCGAAGATCCCCTCCCGGCTCGTCTGGAGCGGCTCGAAAGGCAGGGTGCGACAGAACCCATGTTCGTCCAACGCGACGCCCAGACGCTGCCCCAACTCGCGCACATCGCCCGGGATCTCCATCCCGACCGAGAGCACGAGCAGGTCGAAGGCCTCCTCGATCACGCTGCCGCCATTCTCGCCCTGTTCAGAGACATATCGCAACACCAGGTCGTGCGTCTCCAGATCCTCCCGCACGTAGGAGATCCGCGAGCGCACGAAACGCACCCCGTAGCGCGACTGGGCCCGGCGGTAGTACTCGAAATATCCCTTACTGAAAGCCCGCATGTCCATCATGAAGACGGTGACCTCGGTGCCGGGCTCGTGGTCGATGGCCATGATGGCCTCTTTCGTCGCGTACATGCAACAGACCGCCGAGCAGTAGTCGTGTTCCTGATCCCGCGATCCCACGCACTGCAAGAACGCGATCTTCTTCGGCGTCTCCCCATCCGACGGGCGCCGGACGTGGCCGTGCGTCGGCCCCGAAGCACTCAACAGGCGCTCGAATTGGAGCGCGGTCACCACGTTCGGGAAACGCCCCCAGCCAAACTCGGTCGCACCCTCGGCGTGGAACGTCTCGTAACCGGGCGCCAGGATGATGGCGCCGACGTCGACCTCCCGCGTCTGGGCGAGCATATCGTGAACGACAGCGTCAGCCTGGCACTCGTAAACACAACTCAAACACTCGGAACAGATCCCGCAGGCCAAACAGCGGGCCGCCTCCTCCTGGGCCTGCTCGTCGGTGTACCCGGCGACGACTTCCTCGAAAGTCGCGACGCGGTCCTCAACAGGCAACTCGTCCATCGGCACGCGCTTCTTGACCTCGACCTCCCCGGTCAGCACTTTTTCTTCAATGATCTCCTCTTCGGTCAGATCGACCACCGGCAAATCCGGCTTCGGCGGGCGCTCCAACGCCTCGCCTCGCAGGTAGCGATGGATCGACTCGGCCGCTTCGTGGCCTGAATTCACCGCCTCGATGACGAAGGCGGTGCCCGTGGTCGCGTCGCCCGCCGCGAAAACGCCCCGCCGGGTAGCCGCCAGCGTATTGGGATTGACTGCAATCGTCTGCTGATCGGTGACGCCGACCCCCGCGCTCTCCGGGACGAAGGCCAGACCAGCCCGCTGCCCAATGGAAAAGATGACCGTGTCGCAGGGAATGACGTGTTCCGAGCCCGGCTCCGTCTCCAGGTTCAGCCGTCCGGCCTCGTCGAAGGCCATGAACGTGACGTCGACGCATTCCAGCCCACCCACCTTGCCGTCGCCATCGGGGACAATGCGCTTGAAGGACCGGCTGGGATGAAGCTGGATCCCCTCGGCCTCGGCGGCCTCGATCTCCCAATCGTGGGCCGGCATCGTCTCCCGGCCCTCCAGGCAGGCCACGTGAACCTCGTCCGCGCCCAGGCGCACCGCTGTACGGGCCACGTCTACCGCCACGTTGCCACCTCCCAGCACCATCACCCGGCGTCCGGAGACGTCGGGCGGGTTACCCAATCGCACGTCGCGCAGGAAGATCGTGTTGACCATCACGCCATCCAGGTCGACCCCCTCGATGGGCAGCATCCGCCCCTCGTGGGCGCCGACGGCGATGAGCAGCGCCTTAAAACCCTCGTCAAAGAGATGGTCCAGGTTGTTCACCCGCGCGTTCAACCGCAACTCGACCCCCAGGTCGACGATGTCCTGCACCTCCCGATCCACGATCCCGGTGGGCAAGCGATACTCGGGCACGCCGACGCGCAACATGCCGCCGGCCACGGGAAGCGCCTCGAAGACGGTCACGCCATAGCCTTCCATACATAGGTCCTGGGCGGCAGTCAGCCCACAGGGTCCCGCCCCGATGACGGCCACCCGCTCCTCGTACCGGCGCTCGACCGGTTCCGGCGGCACGCGGGGCTGGGCGTAGACCTTGTCGGTGACGAAGCGCTTCAACGCACGAATGTTAACCGCCTCATCCAGCTTTCCACGATTGCAAGCATCCTCGCACCGGTGGTTGCAGATTCGCCCGCAGATACCCGGGAACGGGTTATCCTCTTTGATGACCCGCAGGGCGTCCTCGTAACGTCCCTCGCGGATCAAGGCGATGTAACCCTGGGCCCGCTGCCCCGCCGGACACGCGTCCCGGCAAGGGGCAATGCCCCGCTTCTCGATGGCGAAAGCGTTGGGCACCGCCTGCGGGTACAGTTTGTACGCCGCTCGTTGATCCGTCAATCCCAGGTCGAAGCGACCGGGAATCACGATGGGACAGACATCGGCACAATCGCCGCAACCGGTGCACTTATCCAGGTCGATGTACCGGGGTTGCGTGTGAACCCGCACGGAAAAATCACCGGCCTCGCCCCGCACCCCGACGACCTCGCTGTTCACCAACAACTCGATGTTTCGATGACGTCCACAATCCACCAGTTTGGGGCTGACGATACACATCGCGCAATCGTTGGTCGGAAAGGTCTTATCCAACTGCGCCATGTGTCCACCGATGGCTGATTTCTTCTCCACCAGGTAAGCTTTGTAACCCGACTCAGCCAAATCTAAAGATGCCTGAATACCTGCAATGCCACCACCGACGACCATGACCGCGCCGATGGGATATCGTGAATCACGCAAATGTTCTCTATCCACCTGATCGGAGCAATTGCTCACACTCTTTCGATCTATCCCATCCATTTCCTCCCCCAGACATTCTCGGACGTGATTTCCGCATCCGCCTTGGCCGCCAATCACCCAATCACCCAACCACCCA
Organism: Chloroflexota bacterium; assembly: GCA_011046405.1. Taxonomy (GTDB): domain Bacteria; phylum Chloroflexota; class Anaerolineae; order B4-G1; family B4-G1; genus DSAR01. The sequence continues at coordinate 4,983 of DSAR01000526.1, forward strand.
ACTACCTACCTCCCCTTCAACGGACTTGGTCCCAACGCCCGCACGCGTTCATTCATCTCCCGGACGGCATTGGCAAAGGTCTCCCCCATCCCGCCCGAGACGAAGTACATCTCCAGCCGGTCGGCGCCCAGCCCTACATCGTCCAGTAACTGCTTGGTATGGGCCACCCGCGCCCGGCCCCGCTTATTGCCATCCACGTGATGGCAGTTCCCGATGGGGCATCCCACCACGCAGACGCCGTCGGCCCCCTGTTCGAAAGCCTCCAGCAGGTAGCGGGCGTCCGTCTTGCCCGTGCACGGCAACTTGATCAACTTGATGTTCGGCGGGTACTCGATCTTCAGCGCGCCGGCCGTATCGACCGCCATGTAGGCGCAGTAGATGCAGGTAAACACCGTGATTTCCGGTTCAAAATCTTTTCCGTTATGTTCAGTCATTGAAACCCTTGTCCTTTGGTCATTTGGTTATTTGGTCACTTGATCATTCGATCACACACTCCAGGCACCCAGCGGCAAGCCCATGATCTGCTCATCCCGGTAAGCCACCAACTGGATCGCCTTGGCCGGACACTCGGCCGTGCACGTGCCACAGCCGGTGCAGATGGCCGGGTCGATGTAGGCCGCCCCTTTGATCTCGCCTACCCCCATATCCTCGTACCGCACCTTGGGGATGTTGAAGGGGCACGTCCGCACACACGTCAGGCATCCCACGCACTTCTCCTGGTCGACCTGGGAGACGACGCCGCCGATGTACAACTTCGGCGCCGATAGCACGGCCAAGGCCCGCCCGGCAGCGGCCTGGGCGTTGGTGATACACTCCTCGATGAACTTGGGATAGTGCGCCAGTCCACAGATGAAGACCCCCTCCTTGGCCATGTCCATCGGCCGCATCTTGAGGTGCGCCTCCAGGAAGAAGCCCTCGCTGGAAATCGGTAGATCCAAAGTCTGCGCCAACGCCTCGGTGCCGTGAGATGGTTGAATCGCCATGCTCAGCGACAAAAGGCCCGGGTGCAGTTCAATCTCCTGCTTCAGGGATGATTCCCACGCCTTGACCACCAACTCCCCTTCCTCGTTCACACGTACCTGGGGCGGATGTTCGTCGTCGTAGCGCACGAAGATGACGCCCCGTCGCCGGGCCTCGGTGTAGTACTGCTCCCGGAACCCGTAGGTGATGATGTCCTTGTAGAGCACCACGATCTTGCAATCCGGGTTGATCAGCTTGATCCGGAGCGCGTTCTTCATCGTATTCGTGCAACACGTCCGGCTGCAATACTCTACCTCGCCGGGGGGCCGCACACACTGGATGAAGACGATCTCCTCCAGGTCGGCGATCTCCTCCGGGCGATGGGTGATGATGTCCTCCATGTCGAGAGAGGTCACCACCCGCTCGTCCTGGCCGAGCAGGTACACGTCACCGCGCCACTCTTCTCCACCAGTCGCCACGATGGTCACGCCGTGCTCGACCTCGACCTCGCCGGCCGGCGTCCGCACGGTGGAGCGAAACGATCCCAGGCTCCCCTCGTTGGCGATCACCTCCGAGTTGGTCAGCACCTCGATCCGCCGGTGGCCCAGGACCCGGTTGACCAGGTCGCGCAACAGGCGTTGGGGGTTGTCCCCCTCGGCCACGTAGTAGATGTGCTGGAGATTGCCGCCGAGCCCCTGCTGCCGCTCGACCAGCGTCACGTCGTAACCGGCGTCGGCCACGTTCAGCGCCGCCGTCAGGCCAGAGACCCCACCGCCAATCACCAGCGCCCGCCGGACCGGCTCGATGGCCTGCTTGCGCACCGGGCTGGCGAGGCGCGCGCGGGCCACGGCCAGCCGGATCAGTTCCCTGGCCGAACGCGTCGCGCCGGCCGGATTATCGACGTGAGGCCAGGCACAATGCTCCCGGATGTTGGCCATTTCCAGCAGATAGGGGTTCAATCCCCCCTGGCGTACCATCTTCTGGAACAACGATTCGTGCGTCCGGTTGCTGCAGGCCGCCACGACCACGCGATTCAAATCCTGCGCCGCGATGGCCTCCTGCATCCGCGCCAGATCTTCTTCCAGGCAGGCGTAATCCACCGTCTCGACGTGCACCACGCCCGGCAAGCCACGCACGAACTCGGCAACGGCACTCGTATCGATGGCCGCCTCGATGCTGGGATAGCAACGGCAGATGAAGACGCCCACCCGGGCTGGTTCCCCCGTCACGTCTCGCTCGGGCGGCAGGTCGTTCGGTCCCGAGAGGAACGGATACTCACGGCTGAAGTTGGGCAAACCGACCCGGTCGGAAAGCAGGCGCATGGTGTCGCCGGCCGCCCCCGCCGCGTCCAAGATCGTCTCGGCGATCTCCTTGGGAGAGGAGAACGTGCCGCACACGTAGATACCGGGCCGGCTCGTCTCCAACGGCGCGAACTTGTCGGTCGCACAGAAGCCGTAGGGATTCAACTCGATCCCCAGGAGATCGGCCAGGTCGTCGGAATCCTTGGGCGGCAACGCGCCCACCGACAGCACCACCATGCCGAAACGTTCCTCGACAAACTCGCCTTCTTCGTTCGGATAACGCAAGATCAAATCGTGTGTCTCCGGATCCTCCGTGACCATCGAGATACGGCAGCGGGTATATTCCACGCCGAACTCCTCCTGCGACTGCAGATAGTAGGCGTTGAACTCCTTGTTAAAAGCCCGCTCGTCCATCATGAAGATCTGGCAATGCACGTCCTCGATTCGCTGCTTGGCCAGCATGGCCTCTTTCGTCGAGTACATGCAGCAGATCGACGAGCAATAGGGGTGTTTCTCATCCCGCGATCCCACACACTGCAACCACGCGATCCGCTTGGGCAGCTCGCCGTCTGAAGGCCGCATCACGATCCCCTCTGTCGGACCAGAGCGGCTGGCCAGGCGTTCGTATTGCATCGAGTGGATCACGTTGGGGAAACGACCGAAACCCAATTCCTCGTACTCATTGGAATCGGAGATCTCGTACCCCAGCGAGAGGATGATGGCGCTCACGTCCAGGTCGTACTCGGCCACTTCCTCCTCCAAATCCACCGCCTGCGTCGGGCAGACCGTCTCGCAGCGCCGGCAGGTGTCGCAGCGGGGCACTTTGTCGATGACGTAGGAATCGGGCAGCGCCCGGGGCGCCATCTTGTAAATCGCCTTCCGCACCGAGAGTTCCGCCTGGAAGGGACTGGGCAACGAGACCGGACACACTCCCTCACAGATCCCGCAATTGATGCACCGGTCGGCCTTCACGTACGTGGGCCGGTAGTGCAACGTCACCGTGAAATCCCCGGCGTATCCCTGCACGTTGATCAGATCAGTGTTCGTCAGAATCTCGATATTGGGATGCGTATTGTGATCCAAAAAGGCGGGTGAAATCGTCGGGCGGGTGCATCCATACCCGTGATCCGACGTGCCGCGACACAGCACACAGTCGTGGGTGGGGAACATGTACCCCAACTGGGCCACGCGCCCGCCCAGCCAGGGCATCTTCTCCACGAGATACACTTTCAAACCGACATCGGCCAGGTCGACGGCCGCCCGCATCCCGCCCACCCCGCCGCCAACAACCAAAACAGCGCCAACAGGTTCTTTACTCATCAAAAAACACTCTCCTTAATTCGAAAACGCAACTAGTACTCAGATCATTGTAGATCCAGAAAAACGGTGCGTATGGAAACGCACCCTACAAGATGTAGTAGCACCCCTGTAAAGTGTGGGGTAACCGTTCAGGCCAGGGGAACATTGGACACAGATTTTCACAGATTCACACAGATTGAGGTCATCAAGCAGGCCTTACTTGGCACTCGATGAGAAAATCTGTGCAATCTGTGTCGATCTGTGTCCCATAGTTCAACCCTCTGAACGCTTACAGTGTGGGTACTTTTGCCACGAATTTCACGAATTGTCACTAATCTTTAGGTTTTTCGTGTTAATTCGTGCAAACCTGTCCTGAGCGTAATCGAAGGATTCGTGGCTAATCTCTCACCGCGACCATGCGAGATCCCAAAGAACCCACAAATTTTGGGTCTAATTCTAATTCGTGGCAGGTTTCAATTCAGTTTGTCAACAACACTCAAAGGGAATACTACCCGTTTCTGACTAATAGTAAAACCCCGAATCCAGGAACGGAAGAATAAGAAACGGCCCGATGCCAAATATGGTTCCCAGGCAACAGGATAGGAAGATGGAAATCACCCCCAGGATCAAACAAGTTTGCCCCATCTGCTTCGATTCCGGGTCTGGGCGCGACATAAAGACCAGGCCAATGATCACGCCCACCAGGGGGATGAAAAAGGATAGCAAGTACAGAATGATCTTTAGGCAGCCGCTGTACTGGGACCCATAATACATGGGTTGCTGCGGTTGTTGCTGATAGTAAGACATGATAACCCCCTTACGTCATTCAGCCGTAAGATTATACTCTTCTCGTATAATCCGGCAACAGGATAGGCGACGTCACGTCGGTCTCGACGCCGGCCTCATCCAACGCCCGGTTCCATGCTGCCACGTGGGCCAGCGTCGGCTTGCCCAGCGTCACCTGCTGCACGTATGCCGCCGCCGAAAGCCCGGCCCGCCGGCCGAACACCGTGATCTCCAGCAAGCTGTTGCCCATCAAGCGGTTATGCCCGTGCACGCCACCACTGACCTCTCCGGCGATGAATAGGCCGGGGATCTCAGTCGACGAATCGGCGTTGAGGCACACGCCGCCGTTCTGATAGTGCAGCGTGGGGTAGATCAGGATCGGTTCCTGGGTGATGTCGATATTGAAGCGCGCAAACTGGCGCACCATCGCCGGCAGCGCCGACTCAATCGTGCCCGGCCCGTGGATCATCTCGATCATCGGTGAATCCAACCACACCCCTGGCTGGCCCGTCGGCGTGACGATCCCCATGTCCCGCTCGCTGCACTCGCGGATCAGGGCTGCGGCCTCCACGTCGCGCGGTTCCAACGGGTAGACGAACTGCTCGCCGAGCTTATTGACCGGCTGTGCGCCCAACCCGCGCACCTTCTCCGTCACCAAGAGCCCCACGATCTGCTCCGGGAAGGCCGCGCCCGTGGGATGGTACTGCATCGACTCCAGGAAGCCCAGGGGAGCGCCGACCCGGTAGGCCAACACCACGCCATCGGCCGTCGCGCCGTGATGATTGGTGGTGGGGAAGCCCTGGAAGTGCAGCCGCCCGCCGCCGCCAGTCGCCAGCACCACCGCCTTCGCCTTGATGAAATGTTTGGCGCCAGTCTCCAGATTTACAATCACCGCGCCGCTAATCTGCCCTTTTTCGTCCAAAACCAACTCGATTGCCGGGGCAAACTCGATCACCCGGATGTCCGATTCACGGTTGCGCACCTCGTCGCGCAGCGTGCGCATGATTTCCGCGCCGCTGTAGTCGCGGGCGGAGTGCATGCGCTTCCGGCTGGTGCCGCCGCCGTGGGCCTCGACCATCGTCCCATCTGGCTCCTTGTCGAACATCATCCCCAGATCTTCCAACCACTTGATGGCCAATGGCGCGTCAATCACCAGCGCTTCGACCAGATCGGGATCGTTGGTGAAGTGCCCACCGCCGATGACGTCCAGGTAGTGAATGGCGGGGCTATCCTCCGGCCGGTCGGCCGCCTGGATGCCCCCCTGGGCCATCATCGTGTTGGCGTCGCCAAAGCGGAGCTTGGTGACCAGGATAACCTGGGCGCCTTGCTCCTGGGCCAGCAGCGCGGCCGAGGCCCCGGCCCCGCCGCCGCCGATGACGAGCACGTCGGTCTCGATCTCCGCTTCGCCCAGGTCGAAGTCCGGTCCCACGTGCGGGCGCCCCTCAAGCACCCGGGCCATCTCGATGGGCATGCGCTGCCCCTTACTGACGCCCACCTGCACGGCGTGGAACGTCTCGTCCTTATAATCCGGATGGAAACCCTCTAAAATCTCATTTCGCTCTTCCAGGCTCATCGCCGGGAACGTCTCTTTGATCCGTCGGGTCCGGGTGGACTCGACCTGACGGATTGAATCCTGCATCTCAGACGGATAACCGCTCATCAGTATATCTCCTCCTATGCCTTACTTCGGTTCAATGTCCCGCGCTTTGTAACGCGCTTTCAACTCATCTTCATCGAGTCCCTTGAGCTCCATCAACACTTCATCGAACGCTCCGGACTCGATCTCGGCCAGGCGCTCCTCCAGGTGCTCGGAACGGGGCGCCAGGTAGCGGCCATACAGCCGGCGCGCCAGGATCGCGATGTTGTACTGGGCCTCCTCGGCCGGACACCGGGCCGCGCACAGGCCGCACATAATACAATCGAAGGAAAGATCGGCCATGGTCTCAATATCGCCCCGCATCCCGGCTGCCATGTAAAGCCGCACGTCGATATCCTGCGGACAAGCCTTGGTGCAGGCGCCACATCCCAGGCAGCGCAACAGTTCCGGATACGTCGTGAACAAAGTCGCCGCGATCGGCTCCATCTCGGTGATGTCGTACGTCGAGCGCTGAGCCGGGAAGAACGGAATCTGCGCCAGATACATATCCGGCTGGACGACCGTCTGGCAGGCCAGGCCAAAGTAAAGCTTGGGATCTCCCAAAATGCGATAGGCGGTGGCACACGCGCCACAGAAGCCCCCGCGACATCCCACACCCCGGATCAACGTATAGCCCGCGTACTCCATGGCCTTCATGATCGTCAGTGTGGGCGGCACCATGTAGCGCTTGCCCATAATGTAGACACGAATCAAATCAACCTCTTCGTGCCGCTCAGAAGAACGGGTATCGGCCTTGGTTACTTCAAGTGTTTGTTGTTCAGTTGTCATCATAACTCCCTCAAGATTAATCCTCTCCAACCTCGATCCATTCATTCTCTTTGAAGGTGATCAGGGGCAAAGGCTCCTCCACGTCACGTCCTGGCTCGTATTCGAACACCCCCTGCACCTGCTGGCCGATGGCCCGGAACACCTGCCCCACCGGCAGATCGGCCGGACAATCGCTGGTGCACATCCCGCACCCGATGCACGAGAGCACCATGTGGTTGAGCCGCGTCAGGTGGAAGAGCATCGTATCGGCCGGCAGGCGATAGGCCCCCTTGCGCTGCGCCCAGTTCATGTACTGGAGCGGATCGTGATCGAAGACCGGGCTCTTGAACAGACACGTCTTGCAGTAGCAAATCGGGCACACCGTCATGCAATTGTGACACCGCACGCAAGCAGCAAAAACGCCCTCGACGCCCTCTTCGTCAAGCTGCTGGCGGATCTCAGCGAAGCGCTCGTCGCGCACCTGGGTGCGAGCCTCAACTAACTGCTTCACTACCTCGTCTCGCTGCTTTCCATCGCCATCAGCCTTTTCAACACCCATCTTCTCGGCGATCTCGTCGGACATGAGCACCGGCACGCCGCTGCCCAGGTCGGCGCCGAAGAGCGCCAACGTGACATCCGCCTGTTCGACGTGGGGCTTCTCGCACATCTGGCAGGCGTCGCGGAACGTGTATTCTCCCTGGAGTGCCAGGTCGCCGTCCTGGGCCGTCGCCAGCAGGGCCGCCCGGTCGAGCGATCCGGCCTTCGACATCGCGACGTAATCCGACACGTCGTAGGTCCCCAGGCAATCGACGCCGATCGTCACCAGGTCGTCGAAACTGGCCTGCTGGAGCTTGACCAACTCGGTCAGCGCCCGCAACTCGCACGGTCGCAACACGACCCCAACGCGCCCGCGAGGCTCCCGGACGGAGACCCGGCCCGCTAACCGGGCCGCGTTCAGTCCCATCATCGGGGCCAACGGATCGGCCGCGTCCAGCATATCCGGATCCGACACCAACGCCGGCGTGATCGTGCCAGAGGGCGTCTCCAGCGGCACCAGGAGCGCGTCCACGACGTCGGCCTCCAGCATCTGCTTCAGGAAACCCCGTACAGCAGCCAGTGTATCGTTGTTCTCAACAGGAATTGTAGTTCTCATTACATCTCCCCTCTCGGTTTAGACCGCCCACTTCCGACGCATTGGGTTAGGGCCTTTTTTCCTCATCTCTTCTGTCATCTCGGTGATCGTGTCGGCAAAACGCTGCCCCTCGCTGGCGCTGATCCAACGCAGCCACACCCGATCCTCGTCGTATCCGGCATTCTTGAGAATCTCCTTGAGCGCGACGACGCGCCGCCGGGCCTTGTAGTTCCCCGACTGGTAGTGACAGTCGCCGGGATGGCACCCGCCGATGAGGACCCCGTCCGCCCCATCCAGGAGCGGCTTGAGGACGTAGGTCGAGTCCACCGAGCCGGAGCACATCAACCGGATGATGCGCACGTTGGGCGGGTACTGGATTCTCGATGTGCCCGCCAGGTCCGCCCCGGTGTACGTGCACCAATTGCACAAAAACGCAACGATCTTGGGTTCGAACGAATCTGCTTTATTGTTCGCCTTTTCTTCAGCCATACTTCCCCCTTGAGATATTTAGTCAATTTTACGAGCAATCCATCTTAAGAAACACACAACCGGTGTGCCTCAAATAGTAAGCTCTCACCTAAACGCCCACCAACGCGTCCACCTGTGCCAAAATCTGCACCGGTGTGAAATGTTGCAGGCAAATCGCCTTGGAAGGGCAGGCCACCGCGCAGGCGCCACAGCCCTCGCACAGCACCGCGTTGATCCGCGAGACGCCCCACCGCTCATCGAGGCCCGGGGCGCCGTACGGGCACACCTCCACGCACATCCCGCACCCCGCGCACAATCCCTCGTTCACCTTCGCCGTGGCCGACTCCACCGGCACGGCGCCTTTTAGCAGCGGGATGAGGGCCGAAGACGCGGCCGCCTTCGCCTGGGCCACGGTGTCGGGGATATCCTTCGGCCCCTGGCAACACCCGGCCAGGAACACACCCCCCACGGCCGTATCCACCGGCCGCAACTTGGGATGGAGTTCCAGGAAAAAACCGTCGGACGAGCGGGGCAATTTGAGCATCGTCGAGACGTCGGCCGTGTCTGCGCGCGCCTCCATCCCCACCGCCAGGACGACCAGGTCGGCCTCGAAGTCGATGGGCTCGCCCAACAGCGTATCCTCGCCCACCAGCACCACCCGGTCGCCACCGTCGCTTCGGTCGCTCCGCTTACGATAAATCTCCGAGATGTTCCCTTTCCTGTAGCGCACGCCCGTCGCCCGCACCTCGTCGTAGAACTCTTCGCCCCCTTTGCCAAAGGTGCGCACGTCCATGTAGAAAACGGTCACCTCGGCGTCGAGCAACATCTCGCGCACCAGGCGCGACTGCTTGGCGGTGTACATACAGCAGACCCGCGAACAGTACGGGTTGCCCACCTGGGCGTCCCGCGACCCGACACACTGGATGAAGGCCACGCGCTGTGGATCTTCGCCGTTGACGGCCAAATCTCCCCCGGCCAGCCGCTCTTCCATCTCCAGGGAGGTGATGACGTTGGGATACTCGTAGCCCAATTCCGGTTTCCGGTGGGGATCGAACACGTCGTAACCGGTGGCGATGACGATGGAACCGACCTGGAAGACGGAAGGAGAGCGACCGTCACCGCTCACCTCGACCTCAAAGTTCCCCACGTAACCATCGACCGCCGCGACCTGGGCATTCAACAGCACGGTGATATCCGGGTGTTCCTGCACGCGGGCCATCAGCGGGTTCAACAATTCCTCCACCGATTCCAACGTCGGGAACGTGCGATTCAATTCCGCCACCCGCCCGCCCAGGTGATCGCTCTTTTCCACCAGGTAAGCCGGGAAGCCGGTCTCCGCCACGTCCAACGCGGCCACCATCCCGGCCAACCCGCCGCCGACGACGAGCACGCCCGGCGTCACGGGCACCTCCCGCTCTTCCAACGGTTCCAGTTCCGCCGCCTTGGCCACCACCGAGGCGACCA